>JBPCUN010000081.1:0-55723 GCA_051011115.1 Weeksellaceae bacterium | reverse complement strand
ACATTAGAGAGAGTCCATATCCCCTCAACACCGTTCTTATCTTTTGTATCTAAGGATTCAACCGCTGGAACTTCCGATGCATCACAAACTTCATCATCCTCATAGTCAAATTCAGTAGCTACACTTTCTATAATAGTTACTGTAAAGCTAAATTCCGTGTAACATGTATCATCTGGTGTAAAAGTAAAAGTATGAACTTGATCTTCAACTTCTACTTTCCAAATTCCTTCAACGCCGTTTTTATCTTTTGTATCTAAGGATTCAAGAGCCGGAACTTCTAAAACATCACAGACTTCATCATCTTCATAATCAAATTCAGTAGCTACACTTTCTGTAATAGTTACTGTAAATTCTGTCCCTTTATAACACTTATCTTGATCTGCATCTAGCGTGAAGGTATATGTATAGATATTATCTTTATTCGATACGGTCCATGTTCCTTTTACGTCTTCAATGGAAGTGGTTGGGAGGTCTGATATTTCTGGAAGTAATTCTTCTGAACAAACTTCCGCGGTTGGGAGATCATCAAAGGTTACTTCTTCTATCTGTTCTATCAATATTTCTACACTATCCGATCCTGCTTCACAAATTCCATCGGGATCTTCCGTAGTAGCGGTTATCGTTACTTTTCCGTTCGTAATATCATCCTCGCTTGGAATATAAGTCGGTGTAAGGCTTGTGGTATCATCAAATGTTCCTGTTCCATTGGTTGTCCAAGTAACACTTGACGCATTCGTTAGGGTTGCATCAAGTATAATTTCCTGCCCTGAACATATATTATCCACATTTGCAATCTCCACTTTCGCTGGAGTTGTGCAGGCACAATCTTCTATTATTATAATTAGCGCTTGATCGTTGCTACAGCCCGTTTCAACATCAGTTTCTGTGACTACTAAACTATAAGTTCCTACAACTACATTGGACCAATCAATTTGTATTACATTTTGGCTAGGGTTTAATAATACCGGTGCAGGATCTAAGGCAACTTTCTTAGAATTGCTATCCAATACAACCCATGTGTACAATGAACCGTTAGTTCCTAACCCTCCATTTTCGGATGAATCTACCACATACTCCTTAGGCATCGCATCCTGAATACAAACATGTTGAACTTTAGGACCAGATGTCTGTGCATTTATTCTTCCTACCAGTGATAAACCTAGAAGTAGTATAAACACTAAAATGCACTGATATTTATTCAATTTTTTATTTGCAGAAAAATCCCTCATCCGATATAATGGTTGCCATATATTATTTATTTGTAGCTATTTATAGCATGCAATTTTTTTTTATTTATAGTTTTTTTTAAATCATGGCGTTTGTTTATACTCATTTAATACTTAATAACCGATGAACTATCTAAAGTATTTAAAACTGATTAAATACAATAAATTAGATGAATCATCAAATATCTATTTCTATTTATTTAATTACTACCATTTTATATAATATACATTGACGTAGCATCACTTCTAATGAAATTAGAATCCTTAAGTCTCATGCAGAAAGAATGATGGTACATCAAAGCATAGCTTCTTATTAGGTAAAATTTAAAATTTATTTAAAAGATATTCCCTGGGTATAAGCATCGACTGGTTGTATAAAACTATATCCAGTGTTAAAAAATAACATTTGTCTTACTCCCCATATTGATATGAGGAGCAAGCTAAATGTCAGAGGTTTAATGAATGTAAATTTCATTAAAACTATTTCCTACTACTTATTTAGGTGTAATCTCAGATGTTACTGGTATTGGATTGATAGTTACGGATTGCGTAATATTATCTCCAGTTAAATCTTTTGAACCACAAGCATCACCACTCGTACTAGATGGATCTTCTACATCATCAATACTAGTTAACGTCAAAGTAAATGTTTCTGCTGCACTCGGATCTGTTAATTCTGGATAATCGATAGAAGCACTACCCGTAGCATCAAGCGGTACAAAACCTGTGATCTCAGTAAATCCAATATTATCACTTGTTATGGTATAACCTACATAAGCATTATTAGTTCCTCCTGTTAATAAAAATTTGTTATCCGCATTGCCCGTACATACTGGTCCACTTGGAGCTGTAATCGCTGGAGATTCATACCCTTTAATGAGTGTAATTTCAATGGTTTGTGGCTCTGCAGAACAACCATTAACAGTCTCTACTACCTGTAATTTAAAAGTGTGAGGTAGGGTATAACTATCCACAGTGGAGTTATCCCAATCTACGGTAACTTCATTGGTAGTTCCATTATTAATTAGACTAGGTAATTCGTTGCCAGATGCATCTACCAAATTCCATTCGTAACTTCCGTCAGCAGAGGCGTCTGATTCATCAACAATATAAGTCTCAGCTTGTCGCGTACATAGCGTTTGTTGTGCTTGCAGTGAAACGCCTGCTAAAAGCATCACAAGAAATAATAAGGTTTGTAAATTTTTCATACGTTTAGTGTTTTTAATTTTATTGTTTTGATTTTATTTTTGTTGTTATTGGGGTTGGTATTATTGTTATTTTAAAACTATCACCTGTGTCACAGCTGTTAGTTGGCGTGAAGGTGTATGTGGTAGTGCCTACTTTATTAGTATCTATTTTAGATGGACTCCAATTTCCTGATACGCCTTGAGTGTCTGGAAATGAATATGTTTCTCCTTGACATATTTCTGCGTTATCAAAATTTAAAACCGTGGCGCTAGTTACTGTCAAATCAAAACTATCGCCTGTATCACAGCTGTTAGTTGGCTTAAAGGTGTATGTTGTTGTGCCTACTTTTTTAGTATCGATTTTAGATGGACTCCAATTTCCTGATACGCCTTGAGTGTCTGGAAATGAATATATTTCTCCTTGACATATTTCTGCGTTATCAAAATTTAAAACCGTGGCGCTAGTTACCGTTAAATCAATGATCGCTTTAAATTCTCCACACCCAGAATTGCTTTTAAGTGTGTAAGTAAGCTGATAATTTTCGCTAACGGTATAAGGGAAATCTACATTCCACTCACCATTTGGATCATGCTCACCTATAAGTTTTTCAGCATCGGTTTGTTTTAAGATTGTGCCTTCACAATAATTAACTGCATTATCCTTTCCAGGGTTAAGCGGGACATAATCATCTTTTAATTCTATTTTTACAATGCTTTCACAATCTGCAACATTTACAAACTCACTATTAGATACACTCTTATATCTAAATTGAATATTATATGTGCCTTCTCCTAAATTTGTGAATTCTGACACCGCTGACCTCCAATTTTCACCGTCTATAGAGAATTCTACTTGCGTAGCAAAATCATCATGTTTTCCTAAGTTGGATAAAGTCGGACCTTCATCATCATCATATTCAATCCAGTTATCATCTTTATTAGAGATAAAATCCCCATTATTGGGTATGTTATTGTTTCCCAATAAGTTGTTAGATTTTCGTCTCCATATATAACCTCTCGAACCACTTTCTATAAAGGGTGAATCATCACCCCATGTGTCTATAACTTTGCCTTTTTTTAATAATTCTATCTTATCCGCATCATTAAAACCCATTACAATACTCTTCGGAATAATATTATTTTTATCTACAGGAAAATCGTCATTATTAGGATCACCTACTAGATATACTTGTGTAGAATTACCATTTCCGTTTTTATCCTTACCAATTTTACCTTTTAATTGAAATTTCCCTCTATTTCTTTTATTTCCTGTCAGCCTACCATTGTTCCAAAATCTAAATTCATAAGCATCAAGATTTCTCTCAACTGCACTATATATCTCAATATAGGTATCAGATCCATCCTTATAATCAATAACTTCTGAAATAAAGATGTCTTTTCTATTGAAATTTAATGGATATTTTATTTTAATAGAACCGTTATCTTTGCCGCAAGTTGGATGCTTAATTTCTATGTGATCTTTATTATTGATATTTACAGCGGGAGCAGGTCCGTTAGTCATGATTATATTCGGTACAACCTTGGCTTTACCTTGATTGTACTTCAATTTACATACGTTTTCTACCTGTGCATGAGCAAATACACAACAAGCGAAAAGTAAAATAAATAAGATATATTTATTTAGGTGTTTCAAATGAATAGGTCTATTATTAAAAAAGTATATTTCAGTTTAAATAAAGTTTTTAGGGTGATAAAGTTCAAAGTAGAAAACTGAATTTTAATTAAACTAAAATAGAGATAGACATTAAAATCCACCTCTATTATTTAATGCTAATTAACTATTTCAAGATGATTTAAATAATTTAATCTCGTGTTTCAACTTTTATACTATAAAGCATAAAACGTTTGTCTTTACCAGTACTCTCGAAAGATAAATTTGAGCCAGAAGGAACATTTGTAAATGTGTGCGTGACAGTTTCTGCAGTACTACTATCTTTATCAACACTTACTGTAAAATCATGTAATTCATTTCCAACATTAATTCTACCTGATAACTCATCAGCATCCCAACCTTTCACATCAATAGTTACTATTACTGTACCCGTAGAATTTGGGAATGTAATAGGATCATTATATGTAATTACACCACCTTTACTTCCTGAACCTAATCGAACACCGCCATAGCTATTACCTACATAACCAGAGGTTTCTTGAAAATAGGTAGACCATTCTGATTGTATATTTCCTTCTACTATTTCTATTAGCGTTGTAGGGGCAGGAGCCACATCATTATCCAAAATAGATCCTATTGCTGAGGCTTGTGAAATAGAAACTTGAGCTCCTGCACTAGCAGTTGCATTAGATAAGTCTAGCGTATATGTTTCTGTTGATTCCACCTCAGTATCATCTGTAGTAGTTATTATCACATCTTGAGATGTTTGACCTGGAGTATTGAATATTACTGTGTCTAAATTTCCAACAAAATCAGAATCCATTGTTGCCGATACTGGTGTAGTTTCACTTGTTATGTAATCTACTGTGATTACATCACCTGCTTTAAGCGCTGGAGATATGTTCAAGGTAAATATTTGGTCATCACCTTCCGTTACCTCCGCTGGATCTGTAATAGATATTATGTATTCCGTTGGCGTCGATATTGGTGCAGATGATAAATCAACCCAAGACCCACCATTGTACCCCATGAACGTATTATTAGTCGTATCATAATAAAGCATTCCAGCTACTGGATCTGCTGGCGCTTGTGATAAACGTGGTAGCAATAAACCTTTATCATTCGATTTCAACTCTAATACGGCAGATGATTCTGGAGTGGCATTATCAGCGCCTGTATCATCAATTAATACTTGCGCAGATCCTACAATAGATCCTAATAAACAAAAACTAAGTAAAATATTCTTCATGGTTAAAAAATGTTATTTCTACAAAACTATGCTAGAATAAAAGATACACCTCACGAAAGATATTACCAATAAGATAACAAAACATTAAGAAATTGTTAAGAAAAAATTAAAACACACAGGGACAACACGTTACAATAAAGTCTGTATTGAACAATTGTATTTTAACAAATCTATGACAAAAATTAATAATTGTTGTAAGCAAAAACTTTTGCTTTAACATTTCCATTAAATAAAATTTCAGTAAATTTGAAATAATCAATTCATAATTATCATGATAAAGAATTTATTTATATGTACCCTATCCATCCTATTATTTGCAACTTGTGCTAATAGTAAAATGAATAATAATGCTGATAACGCAAGTGATACCCATAAAGAAGTGCCTATGCAGACTGTAACTTTTGAAGAGCTTACTTTTAATGAACACGGCTCTGGAACACCAAGCCAAAATACGGTTTTTCATAATGCTTTAGATTTTGATAATGCTTGGAAACAAGCTCATAGTAAAATGAAACCTATTCCAGCTGTACCAAAAGTAGATTTTGATAAGGAAAGTGTCTTATTCATTGATTTTGGGCAGAGAACACATGGTGGTGCAATTTATAAAGTTAAAGATGTTATGATAAAGGCAGATACAGCCATTGTATCAACAAGTAAACCTTCTTCTGATCCAGATAAATTATATACAACGGTGATGACTAGACCCTTTATGTTTATCAAAATTAACTCAACAAAAGTAAATCTAGTATCGTTGAAATAAAATGAAGAATCAAAAAATTTACTTTGACAATGCCGCTACTACACATATGACCCAAGAGGTGATTGATGCCATGGTAGAAGGCATGAAACATAACTTTGGTAATCCATCCTCAACACATTTTTTCGGTAGAGATGCCAAGGGAATTATTGAAAACGTTCGTAAATCTATTGCCGCAGCTTGCCAAGTAACTTCCGCAGAAATTATATTTACTTCTTGTGGGACTGAATCAAATAATTTTATTTTACGTTCTTGTGTAGAGTATTTAGGAGTTGAACGCATTATCTCCTCTCCTATTGAGCATAGTTGCGTAATGCAAACACTAGAAGCTCTTGCTCATAACCAGAAGGTGCAAGTAGACTATGTAAAACATTTACCAAACGGTGATGTGGATTTAAATCACTTAGAAGAATTACTAAAAGCGAGTGATAAAAAAACGTTGGTGAGTATCATGCATGCTAACAATGAAATTGGAAACCTAAATCCTATTGATAAAATCGGTGATTTAGCTCATCAATATGATGCATTATTCCATTGTGATATGGTGCAAACACTAGGACACTACATCATTAATTTAGAAGAATTACCAGTAGATTTCGCTAGCAGTAGTGCTCATAAATACCATGGTCCCAAGGGGATCGGTTTTGCATATATAAAGAAAGGTTCTGGATTAAAGGCACAAATTACTGGGGGTGGCCAAGAAAGAAACCTACGATCTGGCACAGAGAATGTGCATGGAATCCTAGGTATGGGGAAGGCGTTTGAAATGGCACAGCGTGATTTTGAAAAAGAATCTAATTATATTTTAGATTTAAAGAAATATGCTATTCAAAAATTAAAAGAAGCTTTCCCAAAAATTCAATTCAATGGTAAAAGTGGCAATCTAGAAGATAGTTTATACACTTTAATCTCTATTTCGTTACCATTTAAAAATCCAATGATGGGATTTGAAATGGAATTAAGAGGAATTGCGATTTCCCAAGGTAGTGCATGCCAATCTGGGGCTACTCAAGGATCTAGAGTGTTAGCGGAAATTTTACCAGAAGATACTTTTAAAAACACAACGCCAATGCGGGTATCTTTTTCAACCAACAATACTAAACAAGAAATCGATCGATTTATTGAAGTTTTAAAAGAAATAGAAGCTAAAACAGTCTAAAATTAACATTATTATTCGATATGACTGCGCTAATTTCTGCTACAGCATTAAAAGATTTGCTTGAATCTGGCAAAGATTTAATCATCATTGATGCTAGACCAAATTTTGACGCTTATCAACAAGAACATATAACTGGTGCACACCATTTGGATATAAATTTGGATTTATCTGCTAAAACAGAGAATGCCGCTAATGGCGGTAGACATCCATTACCTACTCCAGCAGCATTTTCAGAAGTATTGTCATCACTCGGGATTCAAGATGATAGTCAAATTATTATTTATGACCAAAATAATAGTTCTATGGCTGCTGCTAGAGCTTGGTGGATGTTGAGAGGCGCTGGACTGTCTAAAGTTCAAGTTTTAAACGGTGGGCTAGATGCAGCTAAGAAGGTTGGCGACCTGACAGAAGCTGGAGTTAACTACAAAAATAAATCTAGTCATTATACCTTTAAAGCATGGAAACTGCCTATCGCTTCTATAGAAGAAGTTGATGAAGCATCTAAGAATCTCAGTAAATTGATTATTGATGTACGCACACCCGAGCGCTATGAAGGTATTTCAGAACCTATAGATTTAATAGCAGGGCATATTCCTAATGCTATCAATTTACCTTTTACAAACCACTTGAAGGCAGATGGAACTTTTATTACTAAAAGTGAATTACGAGGAAAATATAAGTCGTTTTTAAAGGATAAAGCTTCCAAAGATGTCATTATACATTGTGGATCTGGTGTTACGGCTTGCCACACGCTTTTAGCATTAGATTATGCGGGTTTTGAACTTCCTAAACTGTATGTTGGTTCTTGGAGTGAATGGTCTAGAAATGATAAACCCATCGCCAAGGGCAAAGACTAAACTATTTATCAGAAACAACCAATTGGTGATTTATTCCGCAGTTTTATAAACTCTTGTTAAATCAAGCATATTAATAGAAGAATCATGAAAGCCTTTCACATTTTTGCGTAAAAACGTTGTACTTTGATCGTAAAAAGTAGGAATCACAGGCATTTGTTCCATGACTATAGCATCCATTTCTTTATAAATTTGCACTCGTTTTTCTTGATCTGTAATCTTTAAGGATTTCTCATATAATTGATCAAATTTCTCATTTTTGAAATGGGAATAATTAGGCCCATTTGGTGCAAAGTTTTCACTATAAAAAAGACTTAAGAAATTCTCTGCATCTGGATAATCTGCTCCCCAATTAGCACGAAAAAAACTAAATTTCCCATTGGCTTTTCCATCCCGTAAAGTTCCTGGATCCACCACATTTACTTGAATAGGAAATGAAACTTTATTTAATTCCGATTGTACAAATTCGCAAATATCCGCATACTCTTGCGTGGTAACTAATGTAAGGCTTGGCAAACTGTTATGTTCTTTTCTATAATTCCGAATGATTTTCTTGGCCTCACTAGGATTATATCCTGATCCTAAAGTTTCTTGATGTCCAGGTAAACCTTTGGGTATAAAACCTCCATGCGCTGGAAACCCAATATTATTGCGTAAAAACTGAATCATTTTAGATTTATCAATCGCCATATTTATAGCACGCCTCAATTCTAATGATAAAGGCTCTTGATTATCCATCAAAAAAGTAAGATATTCAGTATTCAAATAGGGAGATTTCACCATCACAAGATCATCTGTGTACTTTGAATTTAATTCGCCTTTCGGTGTCAATAATTCATCTTTATAAGATGGATCTAAACTCGCCATCATATCAATTTTGCCTTGAACCAGCTGCAGGAATTCACTATGTTTCTCTGGTAAAAATTGAACGGCTACATAAGATAAATAAGGTAATTGATTGCCTTTATCATCCTTTTTATAGAACAATTCATTACGTTCTAGCACCAATTTCACATTACTTTCCCAAAGTTTATACTTAAATGGTCCTGTCCCAATAAATTCATTTTGATATTGTGGATCACCAAAAACCTCTTTTGGTACTACAGAACAATACTTCATGCATAGCAAACCTAAAAAAGGTGGAAATGGAGTGTTAAGTTTAATTTGTAAAGTACTATCATTGATAGCCTTATAACTTTCTACATTATTTAAAACAAATCCACCAGAAGAACCCAATTTAGGATCCTTTAATCGGTTAAAACTATATACAAAATCATTGGCAACTACTTGGCGTGTTGAATCCTTCCCAAAACTTGGATGCTTATGAAAATAAACATCATTTCGCAAATAAAATGTATAAGTTTCACCATCCTCACTAATATCCCAGCGTTCTGCTATCTCTGGAATAATATTCAAGTCTTCATCAAAATTGACTAGACCAGTGTAAAGTAAATTGCTCATCCAATTATTAGACTTACTTCTAGCAAAAGCAGGATCTAGAGAAGATACGTTTTCATATCTATTTAATCTAAATACTTTCTGATCATCTATCGTCGGCGCCTGATCACATGATTGTAATCCAATGAAAAATATGCCCCATATGATAATAATGAAATTACTTTTCATGTGCAATTTCTTCAACTAATAATAAATCACTTACAGCCGCACTTAAAACCTCATGTTCATATTCCCCATAAGAAACCGTCATCACCCCATCAAAATCTTCAATTTTATGCACCTTTATAATGGTTTGTAATTGAATATTTTTTTCATTCAAAAACACCAATAAATCACTTCCAGAGGATTTCAAAGATTTCACTATATAGGATTTACCCGCTGTAGCCTCTGACAATGGGAAATATTGCCTTGTGGCGATTTCACCATCCTTATCAGGGATTGGAGAACCATGAGGATCTATCTTAGGGAAACCTAGCATTTCATCCATTCGATCAAAAAACTTTTCTGGATTTATGTGTTCTAATTCCTCCGCAATTTCATGTACTTCTTCCCAACCAAAACCCATGATTTGCGTTAAAAACATTTCTGATAAACGATGTCTTCTTACAATCTCCGCTGCAAACTTTTTACCTTTTTTTGTGATGCGAATTGGCTTGTATTTTTCATAAGCTACAAAACCTTCTGCTTCTAGTTTCTTGATCATGTTATTAGCGGTCGGTTTACTCACCCCTAACTCTTCACCAATAGCAGATAAGGAAATATCTTGATCTATTTGGTGCAAATGATAAATCGCCTTAATATAATTTTCTTTGGTTTGAGAAGCCATAATTACATACAAAAATAAGATAATTAATGATTTATGTAGAATTAAATATGAGAAGTAATCGCTTTATTAATTTCTTACAAGATATTCACAAATATAAAAGAGAGTGCTTATCTTTATATTTTTTATAAATGCTAAATTCAATGAAATTGGAACAGATTATTTTATTAGTGATTACAGGAATCTGCGCAGGATTTATCGGTGGCCTTGCGGGCGTTGGGGGCGGTATTGTTATCGTGCCATTTCTAATGATCTTTTTGGGAATGACGCAACATGAGGCTCAAGGTACCAGTATGGGAACATTGATGTTACCTGTGGCAGCGATGGCTGCATATAATTACTACGATGCAGGATATATTAATTGGAAATACGTAATTTTCCTTGCTATTTCCTTTGTGGTTGGTGGATATCTGGGATCTAAGCTTGCAATATCCTTGGATCAGAAATTATTGAAAAGAATTTTTGCTACTATCTTGGTCGTTGGTGCTATTAAAATGTATTGGGACTCTTTTAAATGAAAAAATATACAGAGTCGCAATGGCTAGCATGGATAGATAGACTTGCGATAGATGATTATGTAGTAATAGATAATTTTTTTCCAAAAGAAGACTACAATAAAATTAAACTTTATTTTAATTTAAAAGAATCTGACTTTGAAAAAGCTGGTATTGGCGCCATCAATAATGTCGTAGCTTCAGAAATTAGAAGTGATTTCACTTATTGGATTGACAGAAAGAAGGATCCAGCTATGGCTTCATGGTTTGAGTACATTGAAGAAATTAAAGCAAAATTAAATCGATATTGTTATTTAAGCCTATCTGGAGATGAATTTCATTTTGCTCACTATCCCAAAGGTAGTTTTTATAAGAAGCATCTTGATCAATTCAAAAAAAGAAATAATCGATTAATTACTGTTTTACTTTACCTCAACGACC
The DNA here is from genome assembly GCA_051011115.1 of Weeksellaceae bacterium. Classification (GTDB taxonomy): domain Bacteria; phylum Bacteroidota; class Bacteroidia; order Flavobacteriales; family Weeksellaceae; genus Profundicola. The sequence continues at coordinate 44,442 of JBPCUN010000081.1, read as the reverse complement.
ATTGGGAACCGCAGGATGAAGGACAATTAGTGGTATACAAAGATGAGGACCAATTAAAAATCAATCCTTTAGGAAACAGATTGGTATTGTTTAAAAGTGATACACTTTATCATGAGGTATTGCCTACCAAAAATGGTAGAAAAAGTTTAACAGGGTGGCTACTTTATGAACCTAAAGGGTTAAGCTTTTTAGGCACTTAAAACAATGCAAAAGTCTTGTGTCTGGTGAAATCACAAGACTTATTATATTTAATTATTTTCTATCTGTACTTTTTGATTTTCAACATTTGATGCGACCTCCTCCCATCCACCACCGTTTTCACAATCGATGCCTTGATCTTGTAAATAGTTCGTAGCAACAATACTTCTATTACCACTTTGGCAACATAAAAGAATGGGCTGCGCCATTTCGTTAATTTCACTAATTCTATCCTGAATTTGATCCAAAGGAATATTAATGCTTTTTTCTACATGTCCTTCTTCATATTCCCAAGGAGCACGTACATCAATTAAGTTTTTATAAATTTTCATAAGCTTGGATATATTATAACTCCTAATATAAATAAAATTAATGGCTTAGTTTCAATAATTCCTCTGCCTGATTTTTAGCAGCTTCCGTTACTTTATTTCCACTCATAATCTCTGCCAATTCTTGAACACGGGCCTCATCGCTTAACTCAGTAACAGAAGTTACCGTAGTTTCGTTTTTCTTGAATTTGGCAACCTTCAAATGCGTTTTGCCATATGCAGCGACTTGCGGTAAATGCGTGATAGAAATTACTTGCATATGTTTTCCCATACGGTGCATTACCGCTCCAATACTGCCAGCTACTTTACCAGAGACACCTGTGTCTATCTCGTCTAAAATTAAGGTAGGTAATTCTTTATTCTTAGAAACAGATTCTTTAATTGCCAACATCAGGCGAGAGCGCTCACCTCCAGAGGCTGATTTTTCGATAGATTGTAGCGGCATTCCTTTATTAGCCGAAAATAACAGTTGAATATCATCTTTACCATAAGAATTAAAACTTGTAGCTTCTGATAAATCAAATTGTATTTGGGCATCTGGCATGCCTAACTCTTGCAGCGTTGATATCACTACTTTTTGAATTGACGGAATCACCTTTAGGCGACCAGTTCTAATTGTAGCAGCTTGCGACTCTAATTCTTTTTCTAATGCGGCACATTCTTTGTCTAAAGCAGCTATCGAAGATTCAACTGAAAAACTTTTCTCAATCTTATCAGACAAGCTATTACGTATTTCTATCAACTCAGATAAACTAGCTACGTGATGCTTTTGTAACAACGTATTCAATTGATCTAATTTAGATTGAACTTCTCGCAATCGTTGTGGATCTGCTTCAATATTGCCTATCTGTGTTTGAATTTCTACCGAAATGTCATTCGCTTCAATCAACATGGAATCTATCCTAGCTTTTAAGTCTGAATCTGGTATAAATTGCGCAAAGTATTTTGCTTTAACTTGCAATTGGGCAAGTAAATCTACAATCCCGAGCTCATCGGCATCTAAAATTTGAGAAGCTTCCGAGAGACTTAGTGCTGTTTCTTCTGCATTTTCTAATAAATTTTGTTCGTTTTCTAAATCTTCTAATGCGTAATCTTCAATTTTAGCTTCTACAAGTTCTTCATGTAAAAATTGATTAAACTCTAATTCCTTTAAATAAGTTTGCTTCTCTTCCTCTAATTTCTTTTTCTCTGCAAATTTCCTATGATAATCAGATAAAAGAACTTTAAAATTATCTACTTTTCTTTGTTGTCCTGCAACTGCATCTATCCAGCTAAATTGAAAGGATGGATTTAATAAGTTAGCGGTTTCAAATTGAGAATGAATATCAATAAGTTTAGAGCTCAAAAGTGATAATACATTGAGCTTGGTTGGCACATCATTCACAAACGATCTAGACTTACCAGACGGCAAGATTTCTCTTCTAAAAATAGTAATATCTTCATAATCTAAATCATGCGATTCAAAGAAGGATTGAAGTTTTAAATCAGAAATATTAAAGGTTGCTTCTATTATACATTTTTCTTGTTTATTCTTTACAGCATTCAAATCCGCTCGTTCGCCTAAAACAAGTTTTAAAGCACCCAATAAGATAGATTTACCGGCTCCAGTTTCTCCTGTAATGGTAGTTAACCCAGGTTTGAAATCTAAAGCTAATTGATCTATTAGAGCATAATTAGAAACAAAAAGATGTGTAAGCATGGACTATTTATCTATCTTTTTCCATTCGTTAGTGTTAGATGGAGCTATATCATTTAGTAAAGTTTTTAACTTCACTAATTGAGCCGTAGTGGGTATACCACCAGAAAATAATTGAACTATTTCGTCCTTTTTAGCCTGAATAAAAAGATCTAGCGCGTAGTTCTGAGTAAAATTATTGGTTTTTTTATAATATTCTAAATCTAATAATGCTTTTGCTAAAGTATTTTTAGCATTCAATTCATTATTCTGCATTTGGTCTAAACCTGATCGATGATAGCGATACAATACATCACGCAATGTATTATTTTTTGTATCCATGATGGTGTTAATCAATGAAGTTCTGGTTCTAGGTCCAGACATGGTAGACCAGCCATCAAATGTTGAATTTTGTGCATTAGCAGCAACCTTTTCTGCCATTTGAAAATAAGGTGTTCCTCCATTTTTGGAAAATGTATCTGCATCATAACCTAAAACAATATAGATATAGAACCCTATGACATCTGTAAGATTATTTCCGCTGAATTTTCTTTCATTAAATACTAACTGCTCATAATTATTATAATTGAAGCTAAAATTATCATCTTTCAGGTTTAAAACTGGGGTATGATAGGTAGAATTAAATACAGGTCTACGACTTTGCACCAACAATGATGCTTGGTATTCCCCTCCTCCTTTATCTTTATTGATGATAATGGTGAAATTACTCTGAATACGCTCAATGGGTTTATATGTCTTATCTGTCCATTTAGTGGTATTGATAAAATCTCTTAAACTCTTCTCTAATGATTGAAAAGCAGTGGTATTAGAACCTTGTACATTAGAATAATCTACTGTAACTTCTGCCATTAATTCTTGAGCAGAGAGCGTTGTCGCAGATGTATATATGACTAATAAGAATAATATGTACTTCATTTATATCTGTTGTATAATAAAATTCAAAATATCTTTTGCTACATCAGTTTTAGATTTCACTTCGTGAAAAATAGGATCATGATCTTTGGTAATAAAGGTTACTTTATTGGTGTCTGTTCCAAAACCCGCATCCTTATCCTCTAAAGAATTTAGCACAATTAAGTCTGCATTTTTACGAGCCAATTTAGATTTTGCATTCTCAATAGCGTTTTGTGTTTCTAACGCAAAACCAACTAAAAATTTAGAACCTTTATTTTGACCTAATGTCTGTAATATATCTGGGTTCTTAACCAATGCAATAGACATTTCGTCTGTTTTCTTTTTTATTTTTTGATCTGCTGTCTCTTTTGGCCTATAATCCGCCACTGCGGCAGACATAATCACGATATTACTTGAATCAAAATTGGATTGCATCGCCTCTAACATATCTAAGGCAGATTTAACATTAATTCTATGAATATCATATCCTTCAACAGTTTCTGTTGAAGGTCCAGAAACTAAAGTTACCTCTGCTCCTAGCACTTGAGCCTCTTTTGCAAGAGCATATCCCATTTTACCTGAAGAATGATTACCAATAAATCTCACTGGGTCTATAGCTTCATAAGTAGGCCCAGCAGAAATCAAAACTTTCTTTCCTTTTAAAGGTAATTTCTTGGATATATAATCTATAATAAATTGTAGAATATTTTCTGGTTCCTCCATTCGCCCTTGTCCAGAAAGTCCACTAGCTAACTCTCCAGAAGTGGCAGGAATCACTATATTTCCGAAGCTTTTTATTTTATCTAGATTTTGAGATGTACTTGGATGCAAATACATATCTAGATCCATTGCAGGTGCTACAATCACAGGACATTTAGCAGATAAATAAGTCGCCATGACTAAATTATCACAGTGGCCATGCGCCATGCTAGATAGGGATTTTGCTGTGAGCGGTGCAATGATCATAAGGTCTGCCCATAAACCATAAGCTACATGGTTGTTCCACTCTCCTTGTTCTTTGGTGAATTCCCATGCGACTGGATTTTTTGATAGTGTTGCGAGCGTGAGAGGTGTAACAAATTCAACAGCCTTAGGGGTCATAATAACCTTAACCTCTGCCCCATGCTTGATGAGCATGCGCACAAGTAACGGAGTCTTATAAGCTGCAATACCTGCAGTGACTGCTAGCAATACTTTTTTACCTTTTAGAACAGACAATTATAATAGATTTAAAATGAGTAAGCCGCAATGAATGCGGCTTTATTTAATTGATTATTTTGTTGGCTCTACATCAGGTCTTCTAAAATAAATACCTCCCTCTAGCCATTCTTTGATAGCGATAGCCGTAGGTTTAGGTAATCTTTCATAAAATTTAGAGACCTCAATTTGCTCACGATTTTCAAAAACTTCATCAAGTGAATCTGAATGTGCTGCAAACTCATCTAATTTCTCTAAAAGTTCTGTCTTTAACTCAGATTTAATTTGTTCTGCACGCTTACCCATAATCGCAATAGCCTCAAAGATATTACCTGTTGGGGCTTGTATATCATCACGGTTATATGTAATGGTGGTACTTTCTGCTTCTACGTTTTTATATTCCATGCTCATATGTATTCTTAATTATTTTGATTCTTTTTTATTTGCTTCGACTTGCTGCATCAAAGCCTTATGACTTTTCGTCTCATTGTTTAATTGATTCCACCAATCTTCTGCTTCTGATTTGTATTCAGAGTTTGGATATGTTTTTACAAATAATCTATATGCTGTGATAGCATCCTTTAGACGGTTTTCTTTCTTCTCATAAACACTTTGTATCGCTAATTCTGCTCTAGAACGTAATAGATACATAAATGCTTCTTCTCTATAATCTGAATCTGGAAAATCATCTAAAAAGTTAGCAAAAGACACAGTTGCTGCTTTATACTTTAGCGTTTTATAATAAGCCTTGGCAATTTCAAATGCTTTCTTTTCTAGTTTATGTTGTAACTCATCAATGTATTTATTCACCTCTGGCACACGATCTGATTGCGGATATGCATCAATAAAACCTTGTAATTCCCTTAATGCATCATAGGTATTGGATTGATCTAGATTATACTCTGGCGATCCTTGATAGTAACTATAGGCAGACATAAATAACGCCTCTTCTGCTTTATCTGAGCGATTAAATGAAGCGTAAAAATTCTTGAATTGTTGTGCTGCTAAAGGATAGTTCTTATCATTAAAGTTAGCATAAGCACTATTATAAGCGATTCTTTCTGACTCTACTTTACCTGCATAGGATGAGGCTGCTTTTCTATATAATTCTATAGCATAAGCCCATTTCTCTTGCTCATACATCTGATCTGCTGCTGCAAGAATTACAGCGGGGTCTTGGCTTTTCATTCCCTGCTCATATGTCTTATTACAAGACACTATAAGTAAAGAAATAAAAATTCCGAATATTACTTTTCTAATCATCCTGCAAAAATAAGATTTTTTAAGAGAACTAAAACTTTATTTTGATTGGGTATAAAGTTGTTCTATTTTTTGTTTAAGTGATTCACTTGCTGGCACTAATGGCAATCTGGTATTTCTAGAACACACCCCTTGAATTTCTAATAAAGCTTTGATACCCGCTGGATTACCCTCTATATAGATAGAACGGATCAAATCCATCCATTGGTAATGCAAAGCATAAGCCTCATTTACTTTTCTATCTAATGCTAACTGAATCATCTCATTATAAGGCGCTAATGCCTGCCCTATAACAGAAATCACCCCCTCGCCACCAGCGAGCGTCATCGGCACGGCAAATTCATCATCACCTGATAAAACAGAAAAACCTTCTGGCTTGTCTTTAATTATTTCTGTAGACTGCACAAAGTTTGGTGATGCTTCTTTAATAGCTACTATATTTTTAAAATCAGATGCTAAACGTAGCGTTGTTTCCGAAGCTATATTAGAGGCGGTTCTACTAGGGACGTTGTATAAAATAATATTCTTATCTACACTTTCTGCAATAGCCTTAAAGTGTTGATAAATACCTTCTTGTGTTGGTTTGTTATAAGCAGGAGACACCGATAAGATTGCTTGAAAATCCTTCAAATCACTGCCTGATATCTTTTTGACAACCTCTGATGTATTATTACCTCCAATTCCTATCACCATAGGAACACGACCTGCATTGGTTTCCTTAATTACCTCTATTGCCTTATCTTTCTCTTGGTCTGATAGTGTTGCTGATTCTGCAGTTGTACCCATTAAAACTAAATATGCTACCCCACAATCAATGCTATGGTTCACTAATTTAGCTAATCCCTTATAATCAACTTCTAAGTCTGATGTAAAAGGTGTTATCAATGCTACTCCAGTTCCTCTAAATTTACTCATGCTACAATATATTTTCCGAATAAAACAAATTTAATCAATTTATCTATAGAAATTTAAATCAAATACTACTTCTTATCATAAACATTTGCCAAATTACCTTTCAAAAACTTCTACAAAGATGGATTGCAAACAATCTTTAACCTTAAATTAATTTTAAATAAAACATCATCCGTATATTTGTAGAACCAATTTTATAAAAATGAAGGCTAGATTATTTATCATTTTTTTATCTACAATAGGAATTTTATCTGCATGTAAAACATCTTATGTAGTAAAGGAAACTAATGAAAATCGTATTTCAATTTCAGAAGAGCTTCCAGAGGATTCTACACTTGTTGCGATGATAAAACCATATAAAGAAACTTTGGATAAAAAAATGAATCACGTTTTAGCCTATAATCCTCATACTTTGGATAAAAATGGCGCTAACTTCCCATTAGGTATATTCATTACTGATTTAATTTTGAAAGAAACCAACGAAAAATTTCAAAAACTACACCCAGGTGAGAAAATTGATGCTGTATTAATGAATACGGGTGGCTTGCGTAGAACCTTTGAGCCTGGGAATTTAACAGTACGTTCTATTTATGAGTTAATGCCTTTTGAAAATGAATTAGTTGTAGTTACTTTAAGTTCTGATCAATTTGTAGCTATGGTGAATTTCTTAAAAGAATCTGATAAGAATCATCCGATAGCTGGTTTTTCTTTCCATAAGAATCAAGAAGTTCTGAATATTTTAGTAGATGGTAAGCCATTTGACCAAAATAAAAATTATAATGTGGTTACTAATGATTATTTGCAAAAAGGTGGTGATAACATGGATTTCCTTACCAAACCGATTAAAGCTGAATATCTTCATTTGAAGTTAAGAGATTTATTCATAGAAGGCTTAGAGAAAGTTGACACTATTCAATTAAACAAAACACCTCGTTACATTTTAAATTAAACCTGATGAATCGTAGATCCTTTATACAAAAAACTACTGCAGCTGCTGCCCTCTCTACTTTACCAGCAAGTACATTATTGGGTAAAAGCAAGCCTAAAAAAATCACTATTCTGCACACGAACGATCAGCATAGTCGCATAGAGCCTTTTGAAATTGCTGAAGGTTCAAGAAATTCTAATAAAGGGGGATTCGCTAGACGTGCAAAGTTGATAGAGCGTATTAGGAAAGAAGAAGAAAACGTGCTTTTACTAGATGCAGGCGATATTTTTCAAGGTACACCTTACTTTAACTTTTATGGCGGAGAATTAGAGTTTAAACTGATGTCTGCCATGAAATATGATGTGGCTACCATTGGAAATCACGATTTTGATAATGGTTTAGAAGGTTTAAGAAAGCAGTTGCCTCACGCTAGCTTTGAATTTGTATCTGCGAATTATGATTTCAGTAACACCATTTTAGAAAACACTTTCAAGTCCTATAAAATTATCCAGAAAGATGGGGTGAAAATTGGCATTTTTGGACTTGGAATCAAATTAGATGGATTGGTGTCTAAAGACTTATATAAAGAGACAGTATATAAGGATCCGATTGAAACGGCGCAAGAAATGACACGGATTTTGAAAAATCAGAAATGCGATCTGATTATCTGTTTGTCGCATTTAGGATATAAATATAAAGAAGAAGAATTAGTATCTGATGTTATTTTAGCACAAAGCACCAAAGATATTGATCTCATTATTGGTGGACACACCCACACATTTTTAGATGCACCTGTGGAATTATTGAACGCAGATCACAAAACAGTTCTTGTGAATCAAGTAGGCTGGGCTGGCTTATATTTAGGGAGAATTGACTTCTATTTAGATATCATGGCTAGACAAAAAACCTATGCTTACAACACTTTACTAATAGATGCCCATACCTTAGCTTAAAATTTTCCATTGAATAAAAAAGTATTATATCTACACGGTCTCAATAGTAAATTACACGATGATAGACGTCTAGTTTTAAATAAGTTTAATTTAGATATCCAAGCACCTCACATTGATTATGAAAATGAACCTAATCGATTAAAGGAATTAATTGGATCGTTTGATGCGGATTTCGTAATAGGATCTAGCGCGGGAGGTTTAGCGGGGTATTATATTTCAGGCTTTGTACAAGTACCTGCATTATTATTTAATCCAGCCTTACCATTTAGAAATAAAATGGAATCCATTCCAAACCTACCTAACCGTAATGAATATTTACAAATTGTATTGGGAGGTCAAGATAAAGTAGTGCCTGCCATTCAAACTTTTGAATTCCTAAACCAAACATTAGATAGCCATGCCCCATTATCTATTCATTGGATACACCCAATGGAACATCAAATTCCTATTAAGGTTTTTGAAAACGAAGTAGGACATTTTTTAAGTCAAATAAATTCATAAAAAAAACTACCCTATTATTTTTAAATATAATAGGGCAGTGATTAACAATAACATAAAACTATTATTTAAGTCGTTTTTCCATTTTCTCAACGGTAACTTGTAATTCTTTTAATAATCGAATCGATTGATCCATACTATCCGTTCTTTTAAGTTGCATTTTCAGAATTTGCACTTTAAACTTCTGCGTATTAAATGCTATTGCTTCTTTTTTTGCGATTAAATCTTCATCCGAATTTGTTTTAACCTCAATTTCATTAGCGTTTAATACTAAGGAAGACAATAATAAACCTGATAATAATACAATTTTTTTCATAAATTCACCTTTATATATTTTTAATAAAATAGGCTTATCGTTAATTATTTATCAATCAACACTGCAAATATACGACTCATTTTGCGATATTCTCAAAACAACAAACATGTTATTTGTCATATTAACTATAATTTAATGTAAAATCAATATCCTGAAAGAATGTATGGATAAAGCACAGAATTTTATTAAGTTTGATAAACATTTAAAATAGGATTAATGGATAAAATATTTCAATTAATAGAAGAGGAAAAACAAAGGCAAATTAATGGTATAGAACTTATTGCCTCAGAAAACTTTGTAAGTGACGAAGTTTTAAAAGCCATGGGTTCCGTACTTACCAATAAATATGCAGAAGGGTATCCAGGTAAAAGATATTATGGTGGATGTGAAGTAGTGGATAAAGTTGAAAACTTAGCAATAGATAGATTAAAAGAATTATTTGGTGCAACATACGCTAACGTGCAACCACACGCTGGTTCTCAAGCCAATGCAGCAGTTTACTTGGCTTGTTTAAAAGCAGGTGACAAAATTATGGGGTTAGACTTATCTCATGGTGGCCATCTTACACACGGCTCTCCTGTTAATTTCTCTGGAATCAGATTTGAAACTTGCTTCTACGAGGTTGATAAAGAAACAGGAATTATTGACTACGATGCGATGGAAGAAACCGCACGCAAAGAAAAACCACAGTTAATTATATGTGGAGCTTCTGCTTACTCTAGAGATATAGATTACGCCAGATTTAGAAAAGTAGCAGATGAAGTGGGAGCTTTATTAATGGCTGATATTGCCCATCCAGCAGGTCTAATAGCAGCAGGTTTATTAAATAATCCTTTGCCACATTGCCATATCGTGACATCTACTACACACAAAACGTTGCGTGGACCAAGAGGTGGAATCATCATGATGGGACAAGATTTTGAAAACCCGTGGGGTCAAACTTTCAAGAAAAAGCCAAAAATGATGTCTAAGGTTTTAGATTCTGCCGTATTCCCAGGAAATCAAGGTGGTCCTTTAGAGCATGTAATTGCTGCCAAAGCTGTAGCATTCGGAGAAGATTTAACGGATGGATTTAAGACTTATGCTAAGCAAGTCATCAAAAATGCACATGCCTTGGCAGAAGAATTGGTAAAAAGAGATTATCAAATCGTATCGGGTGGTACAGATAATCACTGTATGCTAATCGATTTACGTAACAAAGATATCTCTGGTAAGGATGCTGAAAATGCGCTCGTAAAAGCAGATATCACTTGTAATAAAAATATGGTTCCATTTGATGACAAGTCTCCTTTTGTTACTTCTGGAATCAGGTTAGGAACTCCAGCAATCACCACTCGCGGACTTAAAGAAACAGATATGCCTACCATTGCAGATTTTATAGATAAGGCCATAATAAATTACAGCAATGAAGATAAATTGAGCGCAATCGGTAACGACGTTCATGCGATGATGAGTGAGTATCCATTATTTACATGGTAAAGGAGCATATTAAATAGTTATTATAAATACAAAAAGCAGCCTTTAAGGCTGCTTTTATTTGTATAAAAATATTTTAGTTTTATTGTCCTAAGTTAGTTGGAACTGGAGCTGTACCAGAAGCTGATCCATTTAAATCTATGGTTACGTCGTTAAGTACATTTACAAAGGCGTTGTCAATGATCAACACTTGGATTTCCCAATAACCATTACCCCAAAAATATGTACCTCCACCTGCAAAATCTGCAGCTAAATGCCAAGTACCATTATTTTTGAATGCATGTACATTGGCTACTGCTTGTAAATCCCATTTACTCCAACCGTTCTCTTCTCTGCCATCATTTATTACAGTCTCGTTAGTGGGAGTGAGACCTGATGCATCAATCTTTTCTCTTGGTGAGTTTCTTCCAATAGCTATAAAACTATTATCAGGATTATTTGGATCATTTAAAAAACGGTACCCGATAATCGCCATAGAATATCTTGAAGTATTTACTTGCGTATTGAGGTTTTGAAGCCAATCACCACTTGGATTATCAATTTTATAAGTAACGTAGTTAAATGGTTTTACGGCTGCATTAGATGCTAATACTTCAACTTCTCCGTTGTTATTATTTCTAACAACTGGCGAATACTGATTGGGAGTAGCGGTAGCAGCAGATCTTATTCTAACTTTACCATCAACATCTAGCATGGGAGCTTTCGTGATATCTGCATTTAAATTGTAAGGTTGTTGATTTGGAGTAAACCCGTTTGTAGGGCTAATTCCTACCTGGGCCATACTAATAGCTGAAACAGCCATAAAGAAAGATAATACAATTTTTTTCATTGTGTTTTATGTTTTAATTATAATGCAAAATTATAAATAACATTGTAAGTAAACAAATTTATATTGTTAAAAATGAGAAAGTTACGCAATAATCAAAAAATTTAACTATAAACTAAGACATGAATAATTATATTATCCGATAATTAACAATGTAATAATTATTTTGTCAATTTTAACATTAGGAATTATTAAAATATATTAAAAATTATAAATTTTCTTTTTCTTTTATGATTAAGAATCAATAATTTTAATTAAAATATTATTTTACCAATTTCCAACCAGTCTCATCTTCATATTTAGCTTTAAACTTGCGGGTGATAAAATCTGAATTTGGATTAGAATCTTTTCCAAAAGTATAGAAAGGTGTTTTCTCCTTTAACAATATAACATTAAAAGTTGCTATATGATCTGTCTTTCTCTCAAAAGTCACTTTTTGAGCTCCATCTATTCTATATTTAATAGTTTTTACTTCTACGTTGTTTTTATTTTGTTTTACCACATAAGGAAAAGATTTCTCCGTTAACGTAGGAATAATGGTGAAAATACTGTCGCTAGAAAACCACTTCTTTCGCTTTTTCTGATCTGTGATAATGATATATCCATCATTTTCTAATTTCTGCAGCTCAGAAAGCATAGATTCGTCTTTACGCGCGTTTAATTTCATTTTATCGGTATGGAACTTTCCTGTTTCAAAAATGGGGTTATTTTCCATATAGTCTTCTACCATAGAAATAGCTTGACCAGAAGAAATTTCTGAAGCATCTTTACACGAAAATAATATGACAAAAAGAACAATATATATTGGTAAGTATTTCATTTTTAATATTTTGATTAAAACGTAAGTTTTTAAATGCTTATTTTGATTCATCAATTTTCTCTGTGTGAATATCTTTTATACAGTAAGAACAATGAGCCTAAAACCATTAAAAAGAATAATATATGAGAACTTAAACTTATAATCTGACCTATTTTTACTACTTCGGGTTTAAATTCAAACGTAATGGTATGTTCCCCAGCTGGAATATATACACCTCTTAAGAAATAATTGGTTTGAATAATCTCTGTACTTTCAGTATCTACCGTAGCTTGCCATCCCTTATCATAAAATATTTCTGAAAATACAGCAAAACCATTAGCTGAATTAGATGATTTATATACAAGCTTATTTGGCTCGTAAGAAGTAAGTTCAATTTGTGCATTAGTACTGGATACGGAACTTAGAATTTCTTGAGCTACCACTGCCTCATTTTTCGGGTCTATATGTCCAATTTTTACAATTGCTTCGTCTGCATTTGGTTTCACTATGATTTTATTTACAAACCAGGCATTCCCCATGGCCTTAGGGTTTAAAATTGCCTGCGGCCCACCTTCGGCGTTAGCAATAAAATATTTAGTATTCAACATATCAAGTATTTGTTGCTCTTTCCCCACCAATCCATATTGGTTCTGCAACACAGAGTCTCTTGAAAAATATAGATCAATGATATTCTGGTAATTTTGCAATTTAGCACCATGATATCCTCCGATAGAACTTACAAAATATGAAGTAGAAGCATCATTGAAGGTACTTGTAGCAGCGTTATATACTCTATAATGTAAATCTTTGTCATTTTCTTTAACATCTGCTAAAGCTTTGTTGATAGGTGCTTTGGCAGCAATTTGCATGATGGTAGAATTACTCTGGGCATCTGCGTATAGCCTGTCATTCATCTCTGTAGGGAAAGGGTATTCCACATATCTTTTGGGAATAAAATTATCATCATTCAAAAATCTTTTATCCACACCCCATAAATCCACAAGCGTCAACAATGCTAGTCCAGCAATGATAACTTCTTTTTGTTTAAGTTTATCCCATACATAGGCTGCTAATAATGCCAATGACAGCATTACAAAAATTGTTGTGCGCAATAAATCAGCTCTAAACATAGCTACACGATCTGCTACGATTCCCTTTTGCATGTATAAAGGTAACTGCTGGTCAAAATCACTTTTGAAACCAAATAACCCTTCTCCAGCAACATATAAGAGAATCAAGAATGCTATAACTCCACCTCCACCATACATCAAGACTTTTTTCTTGTATGCTGTGGTAAGGTTTTTATTATTAAATAAATGATACACACCCATCACCGCTAGCAACGGCATTGTGAATTCTGCAATCACCAATATTGAAGAAACCGCACGGAATTTATCATATAATGGTATATAGTCAATAAATAAATCAGTGAACCACATCATATTCTTTCCCCAAGCAAGCATAATACTCAATAAGGTAGCGAGTGCAAGCCATATCTTATATTTTCCTTTGACTAAAAATAGTCCTAGAATAAATAACAACACAACCACAGCTCCTTGATACGCAGGGCCACTGGTAAATGGCTGTGCTCCCCAATAGGTAGGAATCATATCTATAGCTTGTATAAAATATTGATATTCTTCTTGGCTTTGAGCGTTTCTCTCTATCGCCTTTTCCAAATTTTCTTTTGTTCCCGGTTCTGGCATACTTCCGCCACCCATGAGATTGGGTATGAACAAATTCAAGGTTTCAAGTTTTCCATAACTCCATTGGGTAATGTAATCTTTGTTTAATCCAGATTCATTATCTCCCTCAAAAATAGTCACATCATTTACTCCTCTGGTAGAATGTGCTCCATATTCATACGTAGACATGATTCCTGTGGCATTCATACCAATCCCGAGCAATACTGCAACTATGGCTAATGCACTAGAGATAGCAAAAGATTTAAGGTCTTGCTGTCTGATTTTTTCTACTAATTCTACTACCACATAAATAAATAAGGCTAAACCTAGATAATAGGTCATCTGTGGATGATTTGCCACTAATTCTAATGCCATAAAGAACGCAGTCATGATAAAGCCTACAATATATTTCTTTCTATATAAAAGGATAATCCCTGCCGTTAATGGAGCAAAGTAGGCGATGGCATGTGCTTTAGAATTATGTCCCGCTTCATATAGCTGAAAGAAATAAGTACCCATGGCAAATAAACAAGCACCCAGAAAGGCATATTTCCAATTTCGAAATAGCACCATTCCTAAAACAAAAAAACCTGCAAACATGATAAACATATAATCAGCAGGTCTTGGCAAAAACCTTAAAACTTCATCTATTTTTTTAATATAATGATGCTCATATTGCGCTCCTGTTTGGTAAGTAGGCATCCCACCAAACATGGCATCAGACCAATAAGTTTCTTCCCCTGTGGCTTCTCTATAATCTTGCATCTCTTTTGCACTACCCTTATAGTTTATAATATCTGGTTGTGATATGGCTGTTTTACCACCAATTAAAGGTGAATTATAAATCATGGAAATCACTACAAAGATGACAAGTGAGATTATGCTAAATAAAATATTCTTATTCATATTTTTCATGCTGCCTATTTCTAAAGTTTCAAAGTTAAAGTTTTTTATGAATGTTTGATGCTATATCCAGATAGTTCCATTAGTAAAACCAATTCATTATAAAGTTTAAGCCATAAAAAAACCCTTAATGCTTTGGCACTAAGGGCTAATCGTTTAAATTAAATATTTGATGACCGCTTTTCTATCTCTTCGGACTCAACAGTTTTTGCATCCTTAATCTGTACACTAGGCTTCTCCACATCACCCTGCTTAAAAATCCTAACATTGGATTGATTCCCTCTATTTTTAACCCTGGGCGGTGTAAACAAAGATTTAAACCAGGTGTAGATAAAATATAGCACCAAGGCAATCAGTAATAATTTAATTACTGTAGACATCTTTAATTAATTTTAGTCGTTGATTTAGTTTCAGAAGAGAAATTCACCTTTTGCTCACCTTTTTGTTGTGTCATACGCATGGTTTCATTCTTATTCATGGTAGCATCTTTTACCCAACCAGATTTTTGATCGATGTTTACAGTACCATTTACATTTCCTTCTAAACTTCTAAATATTTTAATTCCGCTTCCATTTGGATCTGTCTGGGAATCAGAACCACTGCTTGATCCTTTAATCTTGATCGTAGCTAAACCATTATTAATTCCGTCAAAAGTATAAGTTACACTCGATTTAGCATTTCCTTCAGATTCATTTCTATTCCAAGTATCACCTTTTTTTACTGCTTTTTTCGGATAATAAGCAACAGACTCTTCAAACATCTGAATCATTGCTTCATCACTTAAAGCTGCTTTTAGAAATTCCTCTAATTGTGCTACTTGCTCGTCTTTTAAATCCCCTTTCATTTGGTTTTTTACTTTGTCTCTAACTTTAAAAAGATTAGAAACATCTTGTACCTTACCAGCCTCATCTATGGTCATTTTAAAAGAATTGCCAACAATTGCTTTGTTGAACTGCCAACGTTGCTTAGCTGCTTCATCTTTAGGTTCTGCACCATTAGTATCAAAACTTATAGTTTGCTTACCATCAGACATTTTTTCAGCAAACTGCTTATAAGTTACATCCATTACAAAACCTTCTTCTGTAACTTCTTTCACTATATATTCTAAGGCAGTTGTGGATTCTTGAGTAATAGTCATACTCTGCTTACCATCTGATTGCGTATTGGTAGCAGTCGTCACAATTTTGAAAGGATATTTCTTTCCTTTTTCTAAATTGAATTTAAACTTATAGGTTCCGTCCGCTTCTTTTTCAATCGCCACATGCTCCTCTTTACCTCCAAATAAACTACCCTTTTCCTCTGCCGCTGGTGGTGTATAAACCACTGTATCGCCAGTTTCACTCACTACAAGCTCTTCTCCATTTTCGTTTGTACCAACTACTGGTGGCTTTTTCTCATCATTTTTACATGAGATAACCGCAGCAGCTAAGGCACATACTAAAATTACTTTTTTCATTCTATAAAATTTTTTGCAAGATACGAATTTGATGTTCTTTTATAAATCTCAATGTGTATTAAGATTAATACCACAAGAATCTTATTTTTTTGCATATGCTTTTAAAACAAAAAAGACGCCAAATTATTGACGTCTTTTAAATTAATAATTATTAATATTGATTACTTCACTTCTTCAAAGTCAACATCTTCTACATCGTCACCTCCTTTTGAAGAATCATCTGATGATTGTCCTGCATCTGCACCAGGAGTTGCTCCTGCAGCACCCGCTTGACCTTCATTCATCGCAGCGTAAAGCTCTTGAGAAGCTTCTGTCCAAGCAGCTTGATGTTTCTCCATTGCTGCATCTACACCAACTACATCTTGACTTTCATGTGCTTTCTTAAGATCTTCTAATGTATCTTCGATAGGTTTTTTCTTATCTGCACTGATTTTATCACCATATTCTTTTAACTGTTTTTCAGTTTGGAATATCATGTTATCTGCAGCGTTCATCTTATCGATTTTCTCTTTAGCTTCCGCATCTTTCGCAGCATTTTCTTCTGCCTCTCTCTTCATTTTTTCTATTTCTTCCTCAGATAAGCCAGAAGATGCTTCAATCTTAATTGACTGCTCTTTACCAGTTCCTTTATCTTTTGCAGAAACATTCATAATACCGTTGGCATCAATGTCGAAAGTTACTTCAATTTGAGGAACTCCTCTTGGCGCTGGTGGAATATCAACTAAATCAAATCTACCAATCTCCTTATTGTCATTAAATAAAGAACGTTCTCCTTGACCTACTCTAATAGTTACTGCTGGTTGGTTATCTGCCGCTGTAGAGAAAACTTCTGATTTCTTGGTAGGAATGGTTGTATTAGATTCAATTAACTTAGTGAATACACCTCCCATGGTTTCAATACCTAATGAAAGTGGCGTAACGTCTAATAATAATACGTCTTTTACATCACCTGTCAATACACCTCCTTGGATGGCTGCACCAATAGCAACTACCTCATCTGGGTTTACACCTTTTGATGGTGCTTTACCAAAGAACTTCTCTACCGCTTCTTGAATAGATGGGATACGTGTAGATCCACCAACAAGAATTACCTCATCAATATCAGATTTAGAAAGCCCAGCATCATCTAATGCTTTTTGACATGGGTCCATTGATCTCTTCACTAAATCCTCTGTCATTTGATCAAACTTAGATCTAGACAATGTTTTTACCAAGTGTTTTGGACCTGATTGAGTTGCTGTAATGTATGGTAAGTTAATCTCTGTCTGCGTAGAAGAAGACAATTCAATTTTAGCTTTCTCTGCCGCTTCTTTTAATCTTTGAAGAGCGATAGGATCTTTTTTCAAATCTACATCTTCTTCTTTTTTGAATTCATCTGCTAACCAATTAATGATTTTATCATCAAAATCATCACCACCTAAGTGCGTATCACCGTTAGTAGATAATACCTCAAATACACCGTCACCTAATTCTAGGATAGAGACGTCAAATGTACCACCACCTAAATCATATACCACAACTTTTTGATCTTCTGATTTTTTATCAAGACCATAAGCTAAAGCAGCTGCAGTAGGTTCGTTGATAATTCTCTCTACTTTAAGCCCTGCAATTTCACCAGCTTCTTTAGTCGCTTGTCTTTGTGAATCATTAAAGTAAGCCGGAACTGTAATTACTGCTCTATCTACTGATTGTCCTAAATAATCCTCTGCAGTTTTCTTCATTTTTTGAAGAATCATTGCAGATATCTCTTGCGGTGTGTATTCTCTGTCGTCAATCTTAACACGTGGGGTGTTGTTGGCACCTTTTACCACTTTATATGGTACGCGTCCTGTTTCACTTTCAATAAAGCTATCCCCCATAAAACGTTTAATTGAGAACACAGTTTTTTCTGGGTTAGTAACTGCTTGACGTTTTGCAGGATCACCTACTTTTCTTTCTCCGTTTTCTACAAATGCTACTACAGAAGGGGTTGTTCTCTTACCCTCTGCGTTAGGTATAACTGTAGGGTCATTACCCTCCATTACCGCTACACATGAATTTGTAGTACCTAAATCGATTCCTATAATTTTACTCATATCTTAAATTTCTAAATTTCGTTAATTATTTGCTGTATATAAGTCAAATCATATACCATTTGAAATTTTAAGGCGAATGACACCCATAATTAGATTTTAACTGACATTTTGTCTAAATATGAAAATTTAACCCTATTTTAGGTAATCATCTTGACAGAATAAATGATATATGAGGTTCACGTGTATTATTGAAGTAGTATTCTAGTGGAGTTAATTTAAGTAATAGAAAAGTAAGGATTATCAATATTGACGAGATAAAATTAAATATAATCATCCGCACATTACTTTGATGATTCAATAAATTATAAGTTAATTAATTATCCAGTTGAACACTATTTAAATTTTTTATTAAAATATAAATAAATATTTATATATTTGGGATGGTGATGTGCAATAGTTCGCTGTGCACATAATGCCTATACGCAGTTAACCTCATTAAAACTAATATAACGATTTACAAAGAACTGATCCATCCAAAATCGAAAACTAATGACATTAAAATATATGAGGAGTATGTGAAAATTGAAAAACGGCTGGTAAGCAATTGAATTTATCTTAGCATCCTTATTTTGATAATAAAAAATAGAGTAAACCGACTTACGAAAATCTAAAAAGTCAAAATTATGTTTAACTAAAACAATCGAAAAAATAAAAGATTGTTTCCTAAAATGAATTAAAAATGAAATATTTATCAAAAATAGTCTTGCTTCAATTTTAAGTTTTGCTTTATTTTCATGTAACGATCAAGAATCTTTGCACGAAAATATTGAATCAACATTTGATAATTCTGTTGCTATTATACTGTATAGTCAAAGTTTCAAATCAAAAGCCAAAATAGGTGAAGAGGCTAATATAATTGAAATCAGAAATTTCAGTAATGACTTTGTATTAAATTCGGAATACTATATCGAAGGAATTCAATATACAGACAATGGAGAATTTAATGATGAAATAGCAGGTGATGGCTTATATACATCTATTCAAACTTTCCCAAAAGATAGCCGGAAATCAAAAAATAGTTTAGATAAATTAAGTTTTGGTCAAGACTTTAAATTCAACAAAGAGCTAAAACGTTATCTAAAAAGCAAATACGGGGGGCAATCAGGTAGCAACTCTAGACTACCTGAAAGTGGCGGTAAAATGAAATTTGGTTATAAAGTTAGAACTATTGCATGTCCAGAAACTGGTTGGTGGAATTCTTGTTATCCATTAAGCAGTCCTTGTACTTGTGTTGAATTTTACGATTGTGAATTATCTGTTGAAATAGAGTTTTAATTTCAATAATTGATGAATTATAACTTTAAAAACTTAATTATAATATTGGTGGTTATTCTAACCACCAATATTATATTAAAAAACGTCTGCATAGTATCATTTGAAAACTCACTTGAATGCAAAATTGCTTTTAAATGTGTATTAATTGTAATGTGTCTGTTTTTTCTAAATAAAAGTAACTTTTTTAATAAACTCAAATCACTGAGAAAGGAATTACCCTATATAACGATATCATTTTTATTAGTAATATATTCTTATTTTCAAATAAACTCATACCTTGTTGAAAATTATTCATCAAATTCATTGGATAACTTTACTTTTTTATCATCGTGCCTTTCGGTTGGTGTGTTTGAAGAATTATTTTTTAGAATATTTATTTTCTTTTTTGTTTTAAAGATTTTGTACAACAGAAAAAACAAACTTCTTTATTCAATTTTACTAACTTCATTTATTTTCGGTTTTTCTCATTTGTCTAATCTCTTCAATCCTGAATTTCATAAGATTTCAGTTGTAAATCAAGTTTTATTTGCTATTTCAATTGGATTACTATTGCAAAGCTTATATATTAAAACAAAAAGTTTATCGGTTATTATTTGCTTACATACATTAATAAATTATTTTGGTTCATATAAGAAACATTTGTTATTTGGAGAAATTGAGAATCTTGAAAGTCAATACACTTTTAATGATTTTGTTACCACATTCATTTCAATTTTAATATTTACAATAATTATAATTTTACCAGTTTCTTATTTGTTAATACGTCACGAATTAAAAAACAATAACGTGGCATAACAATGTATATAAAAAAAGTCGAAGCAATAGTAAATTCAATAGTTCAATTCATTCATAGTTTGTGCATAACTGAAATTTTAATAATTCTAATCATCATCTTCGAGTAGCTGTAAAACGTTGAAAGAATACTAATAATTGAACCTAATAAGAAAGTTATGGAAAGAAATATTAATAAGTTTTTAACTATATCCAGAAATAAAAAAGGAAAGGTAAATATAACTCATGACTTAGAAAATGAAGCTAATATTTATAAGTTGCTTTACAACCTTGGCTTTAGAAAAGGAACTCTAAACAATAAAAAAATTCTTTTCCAAAAAGTTCAAGATGATTTAATCCCTGTTTCCATTGACGATATTCGAGCCAGCTTTCATGATTTACTAGAAAACTTTGAATTTGAAAATGTCCCAGACGACGTAAATTATATTGACATATTAGATTATAATTTGGTAAAACAACCTGTAAAACAAAACAAACTTTTCAATCATTACTTAAGTGTAGAATTAACTGAAAGTGATGCTCACATATTAAGAATAAAAACAGATTTTAAATATAAACATAGAAACGAAATAAATTCCCTTTTAGAAAAACTTGAGGAATGGAACTTTACTAAATCAATAGATGAAAAATCATCTATTTGCACTAACGATCCATTATATTACAAAAAAATTGGGCCAGAAAAATTTATAATATTCAGTCACTATAATTCTGAAAGCAAAAACAATACTGACGGCTTTGATTGCTGGATTGCTGTTTTCAAAAGTGAAAAACAAATAGGCGCAACCTTACCGAGTGAACTTTATGACATTAAGTTAAGTTTCAATTTGGAACGAGACTTCGAATTGATTAAAGATTATGTTGTATAAAAAACTATCCACAACATTATATAAATTAATCACTTATTCTCTCCTATCCCCTAAAAACCCAATTTGAATTTAGAAACACTAAACTCTCTTCTCATTCCCATACTTCCTTTTCATTACCATGCTTTTCAAAAATATTTTGAGGTGAAAACTATTTTATATTATCAGTAATATGAAAATCTTTTTTATCTTAAAACATAATAAACTACGGGGTATATTTGTTTAAATTTACTTTAGTTATATAAATCATAAGCTACAGACTATGCCAGAGAAACAGATATTGAAGCCACTGATTATGCGGCAGCTCTTTACACTTACCACTATAATCATATTAGGTGTATTGATTTTCACTCCTATGCTACCTTATATATCAGGGATTTTTGGAGCTACGATCATGTATGTTTTGACCAAAGGACTGATGAGCAAATTGGTGAAAATGGGATGGAAACGTTGGATTTCCGCCACGCTCATGATTATATTAACCTTGATTGTTATCATTTTGCCTATTGTCTTTATTTTATTTCTATTGACTAGCAGAGTGCAAGAGGTGATTAGAAATTCCAATAAGTACACTTTTTTGATAGAATCTAACATTGCCAAGTTTGAGGATTATATAGGTTTTGACGTTACCCAAAGTTTACAATCTGGAAATTTAAAGCAAATGCTTACTGGCTTTATAGAAGGCATTGCAGGAAATACATTAGACTTCACTATTATCTTTGGTCTCATGTATTTTTCTTTATACTATATGTTAATCAATTTTGACATTTTAAAAAATGCGATAAGGCAATTTATTCCACTCAGTGACCAGAATTACGAAATTGTATGCAAAGAGACCAAAGAAATGGTGAAATCCAACGCTATCGCTATTCCTTTGGTAGCTGGATTACAAGGTATTGTAGCATTGATTGGATTTTGGATTTTTGATGCACCGAGTCCATGGTTTTGGTTTGCAGTGACCACTTTAGGTTCTATGATCCCTTTTATAGGAACCGCCTTGGGAATGGTGCCAGTTTTAGTGATCATGTATACACAAGGGCAGGATTGGCAAGCATTAGGCCTTGCCATATATGGTGTTGCTATCGTTGGGTCTACAGATAATATCTTCCGCATGTTTGTACAGCAATCATTGGCAAAAATACATCCGATGGTTACGCTGATTGGGGTTATTATAGGGATTCCTTTATTTGGTTTTCTTGGACTTATCTTCGGTCCTCTTATCGTAAGTTTATTTCTTGTGATGGTAAAGATTTATAAAAAGGAATATACAAATGAAAACCCCTTGATAATAAAATAAATTTATAAAGTTGCAATATTATAATAATTTGAATATTTTTAGACATTTAATATAATCATATGGACATTCAATACAATAAACGAGAGGACTTTAATAAAATGGCAATCAATGCCATTAAAAGAAAAAAGAAAGAGATAAAGCTTGGAGGAGGTGAAAAACGAATCATCAAACACAAAGCAAAGGGGAAAATGACAGCTCGTGAAAGAATTGAATATTTATTAGATAACGATACTGATTCTATTGAAATTGGAACTTTTGCAGGATATGAAATGTATGAAGAACATGGTGGATGTCCTGCAGGGGGCGTGGTTGTAAAAATTGGATATATTTCTGGCAAGCAATGTATTGTTGTGGCCAATGATGCTACCGTAAAAGCTGGTGCTTGGTTCCCTATAACGGGGAAAAAGAATCTAAGGGCTCAGGAAATTGCTATGGAAAATAATCTTCCAATTATTTATTTAGTAGATTCTGCTGGAGTTTATTTGCCTTTACAAGATGAAATCTTTCCTGATAAAGAACACTTTGGGCGTATATTTAGAAATAACGCCATCATGAGTTCAAAAGGAATTACACAGATTGCTGCCATCATGGGAAGCTGTGTGGCAGGTGGAGCTTATCTACCAATAATGAGTGACGAAGCTCTAATTGTAAAAGAAACGGGAACCATATTCTTAGCAGGACCTTATTTAGTAAAAGCAGCGATTGGTGAAAATGTAGATGCACAAACTTTGGGAGGAGCAGAAACTCAGAGTGATATTTCTGGCGTTACGGATTACAAAGCTGAAAATGAAAAGGATGCTTTAGATAAAATAAAATCTATTGTTTCTAAAATTGGAGATTACGATAAAGCTGGATTTAATAGAATTGAGACTAAAGCTCCTAAACGTGCTATAGAAGATGTTTATGGTATTTTACCAGAACAAAGAACGGAACAGTATAATATGTATGATATGATAGACTGTATCGTGGATGCTGATAGTTTTGATGAGTATAAAGCGGATTATGGTCAAACCATTATTTGTGGCTATGCTCGTGTGAAAGGATGGGCCGTTGGGATTGTATCTAATCAAAGAAAAATCGTTAAGTCTGCGCAAGGTGAAATGCAGTTTGGAGGGGTTATCTACTCTGACTCTGCAGATAAAGCGACAAGATTTATTGCTAACTGTAATCAAAAGAAAATTCCGTTGGTCTTTTTAACAGATGTAACGGGCTTTATGGTGGGTAAAAAATCTGAACATGGAGGAATCATCAAGGACGGGGCAAAAATGGTAAATGCAGTTTCTAATTCTGTAGTTCCAAAGTTTTCTGTAATTGTGGGGAATTCCTATGGTGCTGGTAATTATGCCATGTGTGGTAAGGCTTATGATCCAAGATTAATTTTTGCTTGGCCTTCCGCTAAAATTGCTGTAATGGGTGGCGAACAGGCTGCCAAAGTACTTTTATCTATTGAAGAAGCCTCTGCAAGAGAAGAACTCTCAGAAGAAGACAAACAGAAATTATTAGATAAAATAACTGATCGATATAATAAACAAACTACGCCAGAATATGCGGCCGCTAGATTATGGGTAGATGAAATTATAGATCCGATTGAAACCAGAAAATGGATTTCTATGGGTATAGAAGCCGCGGACCACGCTCCTATCGAGAAAAAATTTAATCTCGGAGTGATTCAAGTTTAATTTTATAGTATTAATTACTTTTAAAAATTCAAAAATGTTGAGATTTAGTTTATTCATTCTACTATTAATTGGAACCGTGTACGCACAAGAAAAAATCGAATATCAAGTACCTTCTGCAGAAATTTTAGCATTAGCTGATTATGAAAGAGCTCCATCTGTTTCTTTATCTCAGGACAAGGAATGGATCGTATACAAATATTTAAACACCTATAGCACGCTTGAAGAATTAAATCAAGATGAAATGAGGCTGGGCGGTTTACGATTCAATCCAAATACGCGTGTTAGTAGTCGTATTACTTATTATAATAATTTAAAAATACAGAAATTAGCAAGCGATGAAATGGTGCAAGTAAAAAATTTACCAGAGCATCCACAAATTGCTTATTTATCATTTTCACCAGACAATCAATATATCGCTTTCACCCACACTACGGCAAATGAATTAGAATTATGGATGGTAGATTTAGCGACTGCAAAGGCTAAAAGAATTGCCACCAACTTGAATGCCGTTGCAGGCATGCCTTACACTTGGTTGAAGGACAGTAAAAATTTAATGGTGCATCTATTGCCGAATAATACGCCTAACTTCATAGATAAAACCAAGCAAATTCCTACAGGACCTATTGTATCTACGGGAGATGGAAGTGTGTCGCAAACTAGAACGTATCAAGATTTATTATCTGATCCACAAGATGAAAGCAATTTCAAGAGAGCTATAAATGCGGAATTAGCTTTGGTAAATTTGAATGGTAACAAAACGGAATTTTTACCCTCTGATTTATATACTTCTATTTCAATATCTCCGGATGGAAAATTAGTATTAATTGAAACCGTAAAAGAACCGTTTTCTTATGTAGTGCCTTATAATAGATTTCCAACCACAACTTCTGTATATAATTTAGATGGTAAGTTGTTAAAAGTAATTGATGAAGCGCCTCTGGATGAGATAAGACCCAAAGGGTTTTCTTCTACTAAAAAAGGTAAAAGATCAATTAATTGGAGAAGTGATGAGCCAAACACCCTCTATTTTGTAGAGGCCTTGGATAAAGGTGATGCCAATACAGAAGCTGAATATAGAGATCAAGTATATGTTTGGGAATTTCCATTTAAAGGAAATCCAAAACCATTTGTAAAGACAAAATTAAGATACGCTGGTATTGAATGGGGTAATAAAGATTTCGCTATATTACATGATTATTGGTATGATACCAGAAGCCTACGCACCTCTGCCATTAATCCCAAAAATGGAAAGGTTATCAAATTGATAGAGGAAAGAAATTATCAAGATAAATACAATGATCCAGGTAACTTCTACACCACTAGAAACGAATTTGACGAAAATGTAATTTACATTAAAAACAATGTAGCCTACCTTTTTGGTGATGGATACACAAAAGATGGGCAATTTCCTTTTATAGATGCATTTAATACCAAAACTTTCAAAACGGAACGATTATATACATCGCGCAAGGAGGGGAAAATTGAAAATTTATATTCTTTTATAGATGTAGACAAAAAAACTGTTTTATCTAGACTTGAATCTCCTAGTGAATATCCGAACTTCTATAGTCTTGATTTAAATACTGGTAAATCAAGGGTCATTACTAATTTCAAAAATCCTTTTGAATCTATTGCAAATGTTCAGAAAGAGATTATTCACTATAAACGAAATGATGGCGTAGATTTAAATGGTGTTTTATATTTACCTGCGGATTATGATGTAAAATCTGGTAAGAAATTACCATTACTGGTTTGGGCTTACCCTACGGAATACAAAGATAAAAATACTGCAGGTCAATCAATTAATAATCCAAATGAATTTACCTATCCTTATTATGGAAGTTTTGTGTATTGGGTAACAAAAGGATATGCAGTATTAGACGATGCTTCTTTCCCAATTGTAGGGGAAGGTGAAACAGAACCTAATGATACCTTTATAGAGCAATTAGTAGCTAATGGTAAAGCTGCGATTGATGCAGTAGATAAACTGGGCTATATTGATAGAAATAAAGTGGCTGTAGGCGGACATTCTTATGGAGCCTTTATGACTGCTAATTTGTTGACACATAGTGATGATTTTAAATGCGGTATTGCTAGGAGCGGTGCTTATAATAGAACATTGACACCTTTTGGATTCCAATCGGAGCAACGTAACTATTGGGATAATCCAACTTTATACAACACCATGTCACCTTTTATGAATGCCAGTAAAATGAAAAAGCCAATGCTTTTAGTACATGGAGAAGCGGATAATAACCCAGGTACTTTTACGTTACAAACAGAGCGATACTTTCAAGCATTAAAGAATTTAGGGGCACCTGTACGTATGGTTATTTTACCTAAGGAATCCCACGGATATAAGGCCAAAGAAAATATCTTACACCTCTTATGGGAACAAGATCAATTCTTAGAAAAATGTTTGAAAGATTAAAATTTTAAATTCCTAACAAATAGAAAAAGAGACGCCCTACCAGTGTCTCTTTTTTATTTTAAAGATTATCTTTAGAATATCTGAATTGTGAGATTATATTTATTTCATTTCGTCCTCTAAATATGCATCTAATTTTATACATGCCTCTTGATATCCTAATTCAAAAATATATTTAATCTTACTTTTAGAAAGAATATTAAAGTTATTTAATTCTTTAGGTGCAATCAAAATATCACACTTGCTTAGATTTTCTTGTGAAATAGAGTTTCTCATGATAAAATAAGATCTTTCTAAAACACTTCTTGTACTTAGAAGATTCTTATGTTCAATTTCCTGCAACGGGTTTACATAGACTCCAATTATTTTATCCGAAAATGAAATTAATGGCTCTACAGGTAAATTATCAGTAACGCCTCCATCACACAGCATTCTACCGTTAAATTGCACCGGAGAAAATATCCCAGGCAAAGAAGCAGAAGCAATAAGAGGCGGAATCAATTCACCCTCAAAATAAAATCTAGTTTTAGCTTCAAGTAAGTCTGTTGTAGCTATAAATAATGGGATTTTTAAAGATTCAAAGCTATTTTCTGGAAACTTATCATTAAATAATTTGGCATACTTACTACTATCTAAAATTCCAGCCTTATTGAAAGTATAGTTTTTAATTGTGAAAATATCAATACTCCTTAAAAAAGAATACATTTCTTTCCAATCATAACCAGCAGCATACAGTGCACCTATAATAGCACCAGCGCTTGTGCCTGAAATAAAATTCGGAACTATATTTCTTTCAGTCATGGCTTTGATTACACCAATATGAGCTGCACCCCTAAAACCTCCGCCAGATAAAACTAACCCTATTTTATTATCTTGATTCATATTTTAAATATAAATAATAGAAAATTAAATAGACTATAAAAAGGTAAATAATTTAAAACATGATATTTAATATATAAATAACGTAATCTACTTTGAAATACATAAAAATCAAATTTAGCATTCAAACACTCAATTAATTCTACCTAAATAAATAAAATTTTATATATTAGGCATTTAATTATTTATTTTATTTAATCAATGAAGAACATTAGCAAACAACCTACAGAAAAGTTAAAAGAACATTTAACGCTAATCAAACTTATTAATGGCGCATTAAGCGTTGTATTTGCGTTTATTCTTTTACTTTGCATCTATGTGTTTATAATGAAAGACTACAACACTACATTTATTATATTTTTTATATTCCCTATGTCTATAAGTCCTCTAATCCTTATGAACATTGGATATATGCAGATTGTAAAAAAGGAGTTAGCCAACAGATAATGGATTGAAATATATTAATTCGGTAAATAATCTTTGAACCTTCCATATACGAATGTTCCCAGAATTGCACTAACAATAGCTACAAGGAATACGGTATATCCATGACCGAAATTAGCAAACATAGGCCCAGGGCATGCGCCTGTCATCGCCCAGCCTAAACCAAAAATAAAACCTCCAAAGATTTGACCTTTTCTAAATTCTTTTGGCTGAATATGTATTGGCTTACCATCAAGTGATTTTATTTTTAATTTTTTAATAACCAAGATAGAAATCATTCCAACTAATATGGCAGAACCTATAACGCCATACATATGGAAGGATTCAAAACGAAACATTTCTTGAATCCTGAACCAACTTACTACTTCTGCTTTGATGATGATAACTCCAAACCAAATTCCTAATAATAAGTATCGAAGATAGGACAATATTGATGTAGATTGTTCTTTTGACTCTATAGAATTTGTCTTTATATGTGGTGTTGATTTTTTCATGATAATGTAATTAAAGATTTAATATATAAGGTAATATGTAATGAGTCATTACAAGACCTCCGATCATAAAGAATATGGTAGCAATCACAGAAGGCCATTGCAAATTAGAAATTCCCATAATAGCATGACCACTGGTACAACCTCCTGCATAACGAGTCCCAAAACCCACAAGAAATCCACCTATCACAATCATTATAAATCCCCTAGTAGTAATTAACCCCTCCCATGAAAATATTTCTAATGGGGCATATCCCTGAGGATTTGTATCGATTCCAAATGCTGTTAAATATTCACTTAAAGAAGGTGCCATAACTAATTCATTTGGGTTTTGAAGAAATAAATATGTGATAAGTCCACCTAAAATTATCCCAGCTACAAAAACTAAATTCCATATTTCTTTTTTCCAATCATAGCTAAAAAAAGGAATTTTACTTGCTATACAAGCGGCACATACATGTCGAAAAGATGAACTGATTCCAAATGATTTATTACCTACAATAAGAAGGAGTGGAACGGTAAGCCCTATTAATGGTCCAGCTATATACCATGGCCAAGGTTGTTTTAAAAATTCTATCATGTTTATATAATTTAATTAAAAAATAGCATAACACTTCAGCGTTCAACACAGAACTGAATCAAAATGTTATAACTAATTATTACGATGGCAAATTTAGAAGATCAAATCCACTGATAGTGTAACATAGGTCACACGAAATGTTTGAATGGATAATAAATTATAATTCTGTAAGTTCAATTAAATTTCTTCCTACCTTAATCTTGTGATCATTTTCTAATTTTTTCAATAATCTAGATATTACAACCCTAGAAGAATTTAATTCATCCGCGATTTCTTGATGTGTAATTTCTAAAGTCATTGATCTATTTACCATGGCTTTATCTTTAAGATAATTGATCAACCTCGTATCTAAATTTTGAAAAGCAATAGAATCAATTACATCTAGCATTTCATAAATGCGTGATTGGTAACTAGCTAAAATAAATTGTCGCCATGTGGTATATTTAGCCATCCAATCTTCCATTTTATGTAAAGGAATCTTCAATATACTGCCATTTGTCTCTGCCACGGCTCTTATCTCACTTTTAAAATCTCCAACTTGTAAACACTGAAGCGTAAAAGCACAAGTTTCTCCTTGTTCTAAAAAATATAACAATATTTCATCTCCATCTTTATTCTCTTTAAAGACCTTAATGACACCTTCATTTAACAAAGGAATAAATTGCATATGTTCTCCATAACCAATGATTTCATCCCCCTTATCAAACTCAACATGGGTGGCAAACTGTTCAATTTCTTTCTCTAAATCTTCTTCAAAAATACCTTGAAACATCATATGCTATATTTTAGAAAATGGTTTTAAATAAGATTTTTAAGTCCCCTATAAAAGTCCATTCTTGTATATATTTTTTATTAATTTCTACTTTATCTGGCCATAAAACTTCATCATTCAGTTTTATAGGATCCTCTGCTTTAGATAATAGCTGGTGTTCATCCTTATATTTAAGCTGCGCTGGTCCTGTGATTCCAGGCTTTACGGATAATATAATTTTATCCTCTCCATTCAATTGATCTGCATAACCAGGAACATCTGGACGTGGCCCTACAAAACTCATAGTTCCATTTAATATATTGAATAATTGTGGGATTTCGTCTATCTTATATTTTATAAAATATTTACCAGATTTTGTGATGTCATGAGAATGCTCTGTGGTAATAGCATTATTATAGTCACCACGCATGGTTCTAAGTTTAAAGATATTAAAAACTTTTCCTTCTTTGCCGATTCTTTTCTGAATAAACAATCCGTTTTGCCCAGTATCAATAGTTGCTATAAGCCATGCAATACCAAGAGGAAGGATAAGCACTGTCAACAGTACAATCGCAAGAATGTAATCAAAAAAAGTTTTTATCAATCTCAATCTATTGTATAAGATTACAAAGATAACTTACAATCCGCAATTGCAAAGAGGATATAAAAAAGTTTTCAAAAATGTTTCTATATCATATAATATTTTTTATATTTGCAGCCTAAGGCAAGTCCTACACAACCAGCTCCTGCTGAATCCCCCAGGACGGGAACGTAGCAAGGGTACGCGGTCGTAGCGGTGTGATGTAGATCGCTTGCCTTTTCTTTTTTATTTCCTTCCCCACTTTTTCATATTTAACCAAATTTAATTGCAACTCATTATAAACACCTTCTAATAAAGATGTTCATCATGGTTATGAGTTATTTTGAGTTTCTAAGCTTTGTCTCTAGATAAAAAACCTTATTTTTGCACG
Organism: Weeksellaceae bacterium; assembly: GCA_051011115.1. Lineage (GTDB taxonomy): Bacteria > Bacteroidota > Bacteroidia > Flavobacteriales > Weeksellaceae > Profundicola. The sequence continues at coordinate 13,591 of JBPCUN010000081.1, read as the reverse complement.
TGATTAAAAAAAATTCAATTCGTATGAAGCAGCCAAAATATATTTTTGTAACCGGTGGTGTAACATCCTCTTTAGGTAAAGGAATTGTTGCTGCTTCACTAGGAATGCTTCTAAAGTCTAGAGGATATAGTGTTACTATTCAAAAGCTTGACCCTTACATAAACGTAGATCCTGGTACTCTAAATCCATATGAACATGGAGAATGTTATGTAACGGAAGACGGTGCAGAAACAGATTTAGACCTTGGTCATTATGAGCGTTTTTTAAACCAGACAACTTCTCAAGCCAACAACGTAACTACTGGTAGAATCTATCAATCCGTCATAGATAAGGAACGAAAAGGGGATTACCTAGGTAAAACAGTACAGATTATACCGCATATTACCAATGAAATCAAGCGAAGGATAAAACTCCTAGGCAGAACGGGAGATTATGATATCGTGATTACAGAAATTGGTGGTACGGTAGGTGATATAGAATCTCTGCCTTATATAGAATCTGTAAGACAATTGCGTTATGATTTAGGTCAAGACAATTCTTTGATTATTCATCTTACACTTATTCCATACTTAGCGGCAAGTGGTGAATTAAAAACTAAACCAACCCAACATTCAGTAAGACTTCTGATGGAAAGTGGTATTCAATCAGATGTATTGGTATGTCGTACAGAACATAGCATCCCAAAAGAAATATTCTCTAAACTCGCACAATTCTGTAATGTAAAACAAGGAAATGTGATTGAATGTCTAGATGCCGAAACCATTTATGATGTTCCATTAATGCTTAGAGAACAGAATTTTGATGATGTTGTATTAGAAGGTTTAAATCTTTCCACAGATTCAAAACCTGATTTAAAACAATGGAAATCATTTTTAGATAACTACAGAAACCCTGAAAATAAAGTAACTATTGCGTTAGTTGGTAAATATGTATCGCTACAAGATTCCTATAAGTCAATTACAGAATCCTTTATACATGCAGGTGCTGCCGTAAAGACGGAAGTAAAAGTAAAATGGGTATATTCTGGCGATTTGGATGAGACCGATTTAGCTGTGACATTCAAGGATGTAGATGGAATCTTAATTGCTCCTGGTTTTGGTGATCGTGGTATAGAAGGTAAAATATTAGCTGCTAAATACGCTCGAGAAAATAATATTCCATTATTAGGTATTTGTCTAGGTATGCAGATGATGGCCATTGAATATGCTAGAAATGTGCTTGGTTATGAAAATGCAGAATCTACCGAGATGAATACACAAACGCCTACTCCTGTAATAAGCTTAATGGATGAACAAAAGAATGTTACTCACAAGGGTGGAACCATGCGACTAGGTGCTTGGGAATGTTATTTAAAAGAAAATACCATGATCAAAGACATATACCAAGATGAGTTGATCAAAGAAAGACATCGTCATCGTTATGAATTTAATAACGATTATTACGATGAATTTGAAAACGCTGGTTTTAAACCATCGGGAATCAATCCTGATACCGGGTTGGTAGAGATTCTAGAGTTACCAGAACATCCGTTTTATATTGGAGTTCAGTTCCATCCCGAATATAAAAGTACTGTAGCCAGTCCTCATCCTCTATTTAAAGCATTTTTACAAGCCGCTTTAAGCAATAAAAAACAAGAAAAATAAATCAATGCAAGAAAATAAATTTGATAAAAACCAAATCATTGGTTTTGTACTATTAATACTTTTATTTACGGGATATTACTTCTTTATCATGCCATCCCCAGAGGAGTTAGAGGCAGAAAAAGCAAAAGAAGAGGAAGTAGCATTGCAAGAAAAAAATATGGCCAAAGATAGCGAAACTATCGCGCCTATAGAAGCAGCTATTAATGATTCGATAACACAAAAGATTGGAACGCAGACATTTACTTTAGAAAATGAAAACCTCTTCATTGAATTAACAAATGAAGGCGCCCAGTTGTCTAAAGTAGAATTAAAGCAGTTTCAAGCCTATGATGATGTGGCAGAAAATCATGAAAAACCATTGTATATAATACATAATGGTAATGCTAGTTTTGGATTAAAATTTACAGATGCGCAAGGTGTAGCGTTGGATTTATCTAAAAGAAAATTTGTAGGTGAGAAAAAGGGAAATCAAGTCACGTTTACCACCCAAGTCGGGGAAGGTAAAATTCAGTATATCTATAGTTTAAATGATGCTTATGAATTAGATTTCAATATTGTATCAGAGGGTGTAAATCGTGTAAGTGATGCCAGTATTAATTTCAAACTTGATGCTTTATCTCAAGAAAAAGGAAAAGCATGGGAAAAAAGAACCACCGATATTCATTTCAGTTTAAATAATTACTCTGATGAGGATTACACCAGTGGTGATTTTGTAGCAGATGCGGACGAGAAACTAGATTGGGTTGCATTTAAACAACAATTCTTCACTACGATTTTAGAGAAAAAAGGTGGCATGGATGGAGTTTCTATGGCCGTAGAGGAAGTAAAGGAGGAGGATGTAGCATCTAAGTTTTCAAAATTCTTTACATTTTCAACTCCGTTGGAGAATGATGGCAATCTGAATCAAACGTATACGTGGCGATTTTTACCTCTTGAGTTTGATTTATTAAAATCATATGACAAAAACTTTGAAGACATTATTCCATTTGGATGGGGAATATTTGGGTGGATTAATGAATGGGTTATCTTACCAACATTCCGCTTTATGGCTTCTTGGGGATTAAAGTATGGTTGGGTAATTGCTTTACTTACCATTGTAATTAAATTGGTAACCTCTCCTATTATGTACAAACAATACCGCCAAAGTGCGATGATGCGTGTATTGAAACCTGATATGGATGAACTTAATAAAAAATATCCAGACAAGGATGATGCCATGAAAAAGCAACAAGAGGTAATGAAGTTGTATCGTACAGCTGGGGTAAATCCACTTGCGGGTTGTTTACCTGCATTGTTACAAATCCCTATCTTCTATGCTTTATTTAACTTCTTCCCGAATATTATTGATTTAAGAGGTAAAAGTTTCTTATGGGCAGAGGATTTAACTGCGTATGATTCTGTTATGGATCTTGGTTTTTCGATTCCATTCTATGGAGATCACATTTCAATGTTTGCATTACTGTATGTGATTACGATGGTAATATATTTCCGTACTTCTGGGAACATGATGAATACACCACAGCAAGAAGGGATGCCAAACATGAAAGTCATCATGTATTTGATGCCAATCATGTTTATCTTTTTCTTAAATAGTTACGCTTCTGGCTTATCACTTTATTATTTCGTATCAAATGCCATTAATATCGGACTTGTTTTCGTGATTAAAAATTGGTTGATAGATGACGATAAGATTCATGCTAAAATCCAAGCTAATAAAGCTAAACCTAAGAAGGATAAAAAGAAAAATCGTTGGGCAGCCAAATTTGAAGATGCTATGAAAGCGGCGCAACAACAACAGGAAATTCAAAAAAAGAAGAAAAAGTAAACATGGAAGAACAGCAAAATATTCCTAAAAAACCAAAAGCTTATCCTTTTTTAAAAAAACTAGAGAAAAAAATGGGCGTGGCTAAACTAGCTACTTCTAAAAATTCTAAGTTAAAAAGAAAGTTTAAGTCTGGAACTTCACAAATTGCAAAGAAAATGGGTGAAGAAGCTGTTGAAATGGTGATAGCTAGTAGCAAGGATGATGATGTAGAGTTCTTGGAAGAAGCAGCGGATGTTTTCTACTACTATTTGTTAGCTATTCACGATAGAGGCTATAAACTAAAGGATGTTTTACACATTTTACAAAGCAGAGATAAAGAAGGTAAAATCAGATAATCGATTTTCAATTATATAAAATTTAAAAAGCCCTCATATATTAATTATGAGGGCTTTTTGTTTTAAAATATATTCTCCTTGACTTAGAATTCCATTAAAATACTTCCCCAAGTAAATCCAGCGCCAAACGCGGCTAAACAAACTAAATCACCTCGTTTTACTTTCCCTTCTTCTACCGCCTCACTCAATGCTAATGGAATACTAGCCGCTGTGGTATTACCATATTTCTGAATATTATTAAAGACTTGATCATCACGCAATCCCATTTTCTTTTGCACATATTGGCTAATTCTTAAATTCGCCTGATGTGGAATAAACATATCTAAATTTTCGATGGATTCTCCAGAACTTTCAAAAACTTCTTTAATTACCTCTGGAAATCGAGTAACTGCATGTTTAAACACAAAGTTACCATTCATATAAGGGTAAATCTTCTCGTCCTCAATTTCAAAATTTTCGTCTAATAAATTATCTACCCATCCATATTTAGTTCCAGGAAAAGCCATCGTCAATTCTTCATCATACTTCCCTTCTGAATGCATTTTGCATCCAATAATACCTCTTCCAGCATCATCTGATGCACTTACAATGGCTGCCCCTGCTCCATCTCCAAAAATTACAGAAATACCTCTACCTCTATCTGTCATGTCTAGACCAAACGAGTGATTCTCTGCTCCTACCACCAAAATATTCTTGTACATCCCAGCTTGTATATAAGCGTGTGCAGTGGCAAGCGCATATATAAACCCTGAACATTGATTTCTAACATCTAAAGCTCCAATCGTGTCTAATCCTAAATAATTTTGAAGTTGTACGCCACACCCAGGGAAATATAAATCTGGACTTAACGTCGCGAAAATGATAAAATCTATTTCATTTTTATCCATATCAGCGTTTTCAATGGCTTTTATAGCAGCATTATACCCTAACATAGAAGTAGTCTCCTCTCCATCTCTACCTACATGCCTACGCTCTTTGATACCCGTACGCTCCGTAATCCATGCATCATTGGTATCTATTAACTTGGCCAAATCATCATTGGTTACTACGTTTTCTGGTACATAATGTCCCAGTCCTTTTATAATTGATTTCATATAATTTTTGTCAGTTCAGCAAAAATAAAAGAATAAATTAAACTAACCGTTAATTTTATAATTTAATGAAGGTTGAATTTTATGAATATGCTATGCAAGGATAATTTAGAGTATCTGATTAAAAAACAACTCCTGCTTCTCTTCTACTTTTCTTTTCTTATTTATAAAACCAAATCAAATAAAGGTCATAAAATGGAACAAATAATAGCATGATTATTTTAGTCCATTGATCTTTAAAATGTTGATTTTTTATATAATAGATGAGATACGCAATTTTTAATAATATAAACATTAATCCAATAGCCCAATAAAATTTATAAGTCTCAAAGTCTATAGCCACAACAACGACAAAATTTAAAATAAAAAAGACTATTTGATAGACTTGTACACTTCGTCCTGAGATTGGAAATAAATTTGATTGCCAATATGATTCTCACAAGAGACTAATAATATTAAAAATATTAATACTCCTTTTTTCATTATTTATTATATAATGCGCCTTTAGCTAGAAAATCGGTTCTTCTATGGAATAAGTTTGATTCAAAAACTGAACCTATAATTTTTTAATTTTATTTGATTAAACTCCTTGTATAATTTAATTCATTATTGGAAATAGTCACATATATTTCAAAAGGTTTTTGTGTTTTAACAAAACTATTATCTACTTTACTAAATCCATTCTTTGTAAAACTTTTTTGAATTACATCATACTCATTGTCCGAAAATTTTAGTTTAAAATGAGTGAATGTATCGCCATGTAAATCTGTATTAGAATAAATGGTGTCTACAATTTCATAATTATTCGGTAGTTCAATTTTTAAATATTTGTTAAATTCCTTTTCATAAGGACTTATTGGTGTGTTACACGCACTGAGAATAGTTAAAATATATATTATTATCTGCAATTTCAAATATCTATTTTTCATATTTCTTATTGTCCTATTTTAAACCTACCCATATATTCAATTTGAAATGGTTTTCCACTAGTATATAAACTGACTAGGCGTAATACCGTTACTAATTATAGTTGTGCTATTTATTATTTGCCCTAAAAAAGTTTTTATATTTCTATTAGTAATTTCATAACTATAATTTTCACTAAACCAAGGGTTATCATACTGCTCAAAGTCATATGTATCGCATCTGCAACCTAGATTCGGATCTTCAGAGATTCTAAAATAATCAGACTTACCCACTCTTTCTATTATTAAATTTCCATGAACTAATCCATCGTCTAAATTACTATAGTGCATACCCAACAAACTTATTCGGTATCTATTATCACCAACCTTTATAGCTAAATTTGCATTTGACCAATCAATAGCATCGGCATCTACACGAACTAACTTTCCAAATCTTTTTTGATACAATAACTTCGCAGCCTTGAATGATAACCATCTTTTTCCATGCTCCCTCACATGATTCAAACCAGCAGTAATCGCCCCCATCCTAAAGCCTTGCCAAAAGGCTCCCCCAGAGGCTTTGCTTATAATACCTGCGGATATTCCTCCTAATATGGTATAAATAACGTTATTGTGAATTTTATTTTCCAAAACATAAATTATTCTCTTGGATTGTTATACATTCTTATTGTATCTGGTATAATTTTGAAATCCTCATTTAGATTAGAACTGTTTATTTCTAGCCATGATTTTAATTTCTGATCAAATTGTGGGGTATCAAAAGATTGATTCTTTAAATTCACTGATGGATAGTTTATTACTAAATATAAGTTTTTGTGGTTTTTTAAATTATAATTAGCTAATATAGAATTATTATAACGAACGTCATGATTAATTTTAAGAGGTATTTTAAAGATTTTTGAAGATTTTCCTTTTATCAAAAAAAGTTTTTCCCATTTTTCTCTATTAAACTTAATTGCACCATAGAAATCCTCATTCGTAGTATATAATTTTTTAAAAACCTGCCTTCTTCTTTTAATTTCATCGTAAGTATAATCTGCTATTACCTCTGTAGGATAAATAGGTCTTTTAAGGCTGTCTAAAATAGTATATTTAAATCTAAAACTATTTTCTATTAAATTTGAATCAAATTTTCTGTAAAAATATTGATCAAAAATTAAAACATTTTCATCCGCTAGATTTGGATTGATTAGTTCTACTAGTATGCTGTCACTATCCATAGAAATCTCATTAGAATTTAAAATTTTAATTTGTAGAGGTTTCTTAACAGTTATTAACTTGCATTGAATAATGATGATAATTCCTATAATAAAAATCCTTCTCATCGTATCTCTTTTAAATAGTCCTGATAAAGAGTATATATATTGTATTGAATCTTATCATAATCTAATAAATTTTCATACATCCTCTTGTTGATAAATGCATGCTCAAAGGCTTCTCTATAATTAGTACCAAATACCCCTTTAATTTCTGCCTTAACAGATGGATAATAATTTATAAAATAATGCATAGATTCATGATATAAGACTAACGCCAAAGTTGTGTTAGTGCTAAAGGTGAAACCTGAATCAGATAATTGTAAATTTCCTGTGTATCTATCCATTCTTCCATTAAGTGATTTATCATTTAATATCTCACCATTTATTACGATTCGTTTTCCAGTAGCTACAAACAATTCCTTTAAAGACTTTACGCTCATAAGCATTTTCTGGGCATAATATGCCTTTTTAATAGGTTTTCCATGAGGATTATAGCCAGCCTCTTCTAGTTCCTTCCAAATAGTCAATTTTTGTTGCAAATAATGTCTCACATGATTCAATCCCGCAGTAATCGCCCCCATCCTAAAGCCTTGCCAAAAGGTTCCGCCAGAGGCTTTGCTTATGATACCTGCGGATAAACTTTCTATTTATCTAATAACTAATCTCTGACTATAAGTATATTATTAAATAAGCTATAATTTTTCTTCCTTAATAAATAAGATGGATTAAAAAATAAAAACCGCATAATCAATTAATCATTAATTGGATTGAAACATTTATATCACCGAATAGAGGGATCACCTACTATTATAGTATGGTTCTCTTGTATAATGGCATTCACGGTTTCTTCACTTAATTCATTGATATATTCTTTTAAACTTTTGAATTGAAAATTATCCATTGCATAATAGTTATCTTCTCCTTCTATAAGGTAAAATTGATCGTAATCATTTTTATTATCTACTATATACACATTTTTATATTTTAATATTTTTCTTGCATACAATTCCATTAAATTATTTTTATGAGGCAGTATTAGAGATTTATCATATCCATCATAATATGAGAATCTATCAACAAATTTGCTGTCAGCATCATAGATATAGACATCTGGATCATCGTAATTTTTAGTACTTAGATCAATCCAAGTTAAAAAGTTATCACCACGTTTAAATTTTTTATTTTTATTTTTATATTTTATTTTAGGGATAAGTACAACAAAAAAATCCTCTCTATTATACAAATCTTTAAAGGGAACCATCGTTTTTTTTCCACTGGGATGTTTCACAAAAGAAAAGTTATTATAAATATCATCCTCAATCTTAGTAACCAAATCAAGAACTTCTGTATTATGAGAAATTATCTCGGTTGTTTTACAATTATATAAAGTGAGTACTACGATAAATAGTAAAATATTTTTCATCATTTAATAATATTTAAGTTTTACAGAAAATGAGTTTAATAATCTATCAAAATAGGTTGATTTAGTATCCATCAAGTCTCTTATTTATCAAGGTACTATCTTTTATCTTATATGTCAACATCAATGGTGCATCCCATTGACTTGTATTCATATAAAGGTCTATTAAATAATATGGAATATTTGTTGTATCTGTTGTCGTGTAGGTATAATCAGGCTTGCCATATCTAGAAATGACGTTTCCTCTCTTTTCGCCTATATTTATTTTATTCATAATTTTTTCATTTTCAGTCTCTTTACACGTTATAAATAAAATACAAGATGCAGCAATACAAATTAAAGTTTTGTTAATCATAATATTCTTCTATTTTATTAGTATGCAACCATTCCGTGAAATAGGGTGCTACATTTCTATAAACAATGTTATTGAGAAAGTTTCCTGTTACATTATAGTAAAAATTACCTCCTAATTTATTCGAATAGTAGTCTTGTTGCTGAAACGAAAATGAATTTAATTGGTTTCATAAAATATTCAAGCTATCTATTTTTCTAAATCACTTAAAATCGTTTTCTCATCAATTTTCTCCTTAAAATTTTCTAGATTATAAACACCTTCAATTTTTCTCTTTGGTATATCAATAATATAGTAATGAAACTCTCCATTATTCATTCTTTTAAAATACTCTGAATTTTTTATTTTTTCTATTACTAAATTGCTATCTTTTGTTTCGCTAATAATTCCATTAACTTCTATAGGTAAATTCATTGGTAATGTTGTATTATTTAATTGCATCACAGCATGACATAAATTAATAAATAAAGAATCATTAAATTTTTGCTTTACATAAAGCTTATTGTTTTTTTTATAATAAGATTCAACGTCGGAATAGACAAGAATCCTATCGTAACTGGTATATCCATTTGACTTATTACCTATAAAAATAATAGAACCTAAACCATTCCCAACATCCATAGATTCCTCCCATGATGAGTAATATATGCTGTTACCAATCTCTTGAGTACAACCAAAAAAGACAAGTGATAAAATTAATAACCTTTTCATTTAACTCCTAAATATGATCTTTGATAAATTTTATATCCGAAAAAATTTCTATAGACATTGATTTTAAAAATTGGGATTAAGGGATTCTTATAATGAATCATATAATCGAGTCCATTAGTAAGACCGACAGGTTCTCCTAGTAATGTTGCAACATTTCTTAATATATTTTCCATATTTGAATTTTCTCTCATTTTGTAATGATATTCTTGATCCTTTACTTTAATCATACTTTTAGACATTCTTTGAACTTTCGCTGCACCTCCAGCACTAACTGTTGCTGTACCACTTATTATACCCGCATCAGGACCCCATAAATGTCTTAATCTTCCCGTCAAGGCTGCAATAGCCGCATTCCTTCCAAATAACCCACTATGTAAACCATGATTCAACCCAGCAGTAATAGCTCCCATTCTAAAGCCTTGCGATATGTTCTCACTGGCGATTATTGTTTTAATAAATTCAACAATTCTATTTAAGTTGAATCAAGGTGTCCACGCATATAATTCAGAACACTCATACATATCGTCGCCTATAGGTAAACAAATATTTAGAAATTTAATACTATCTAACTCTTCTTCTAAAAAAACCTCTTGTCTATAAGTATTGTAATATCTAAAATCTTCAATCAATTTAATAGGAATTTTTATGATTTGTGGATGCTTTCCTACTGTAAATTCTCCCAGACAATTTGTTGGAGCAGTTATATATAATTTATCTCTAAATTCTAATCTATAATCGTAAAGCATTAATGATTTTTCTATGATTTTCTTATTCTTATTATAATAATTTACTTTAGGTCTAAATTTTCTTTCAATAATAGCAGAATCAACATCCCGATACGTGTAACATGTATCTAAAAAGATTTTAAATTTACTATTGCTTTGAACTTTAAAACTCAGTTCATACTCATGTTCAGTAATCGGTTCTATTTCCTTAATTTCTAAGTCTAATTTTTGCGAATTACATCCTACTATTACAATACTAATAAATAACAAAAAACATCTACCAACCATATCTATCTTTTAACTTTTTTAAATCTTGATAATTTACACCCCAGGTAATTTGAGAATTTAAGTTATTAATTTCTCTGAAAATTAGGAAGTGTTCATAATCATCTCTTTTTACACCACTAAACTTTAACAAATTAGGATTCAAGGCATAAACCAAATGTAGCGTTTCATGGTAGATGGTAACAGCCATTCCATAGTTCGTACTGCTCATAAATCTACTGTTTAAGTCTAACTCTATACCTCCCGTTAGTATATTTACCCTACCATGTGAATCTCCACTTATAAACCCTTTAATCCATGCTCTATTATTAGCACGCTGATTTGCTCCTTTAAGGATAGCCACATTATTTAGCATCTTTTGTGCATAATCTCTAGTCAATTCAGGTTTATCATTCCATTTATATCCTGCTAGTTTTAAATGTTCTTTAAAGACACTAATTTTTTCATAAAAATGCTTCACATGATTCATTCCCGCAGTAATGGCTCCCATTCTAAAGCCTTGCCAAAAGGTTCCTCCAGTGGCTTTGCTTATGATACCTGCGGATATTCCTCCTGCTGCTACAGTAGATATTCCTCTCATGCCAGGTACGTTGCTTACAACCAATCCACTAACCACGCTAGAAACGATAGAACCACCGCCACCAGAGAAAAAGCCTTGTTGATATGAACCACCATCTAATCCGCTTAACACCCCATTCACATGCCCATGCATGGCCGATTGAAAAACAATTTTACTAAGCCCAGACATACCTTCAACAGCCGTACCAATGGCATTACTAAAATACCCTCCTACACCACCGATTAAATATAGCTCATATTTAAAAAATATCCCGAAAAAATAGAATGATTTTTATAAAAATTCAATGTACCAATGGAACTTTATTACTTTCTATTTCGCCATGAAAAATTTGGATATGATTGGCTTCCAAAGAATCTATATATTTCTGTGGTAGATATTTCTTAACTCTTACTGAATCAACCTTAAGTATTAAACTTAAAAAATAAGATTTATTTGGCTCTAAATCAAAGCCATACGAAGTTAACAGAAAATAACTTTCCTGAGATTGGTTATTTATTAACTCTATTTTTTTATAACCTTTCTCTTTTTTATTTAATTGCATAGATTTCTCCCTAATTAATGCACTGTGAAAAGCCCAAGAAGTATCGTGATCCACAAATAACTCTTTATATTTATTTTGATAAAAAGCTAAGTCTTGTCTGAGTTTATCTGCATAGCTCTCAGTTTTTAAGTCCGCTAAAGAGTCTATATCAAAAAAAATAAATTTTCTGTCAAAATCTATAATGTTAGAATCACTATCCGTTATCTTGATAGACAATCCAATATTTTCATTAGGATACACGGTGTCTATATTATAATATCTATAACGAGATAAATCTGTTAAATAAATTACTTTAGAGTTGGAGTTATTTGTTATTGAAAAATATAATGAATCTTTAAAAGATATTTTCTCATTTTCAATTTTAATACTAGACCCTTTATTTTGGTTACATCCAGTTAAAGCGAGTATAAAAATAATATATGTTATGTACTTGATCATTTTCCTAAATTTTGAAGGGATTGATAAAGACTCTTTCCACTATAAAATGAGTAAACTGAATATGGTCCCTTCCAAGGTGCCCTAATTGTGTTAGAGAAATAATCAATTTGCCACTGATATGCCCTAACTTCTGATTAAATATAGCTCATATTTAAAAAATATCCCGAAAAAATAGAATGATTTTTATAAAAATTTAATGTATTAATGGGACTTTATTGCTCTCTATCTCCCCATGAAAAATTTGGATATTATTTTGAGCCAATGAGTCTATGTATTTTTTTGGCAGATACTTCTTAACTCTCGATGAATCAATTTTAAGTAATAAACTTAAATAATAGGGTTTATTCGGCTTTAAAGGAAAACCATATGACCCTAACAGAAAATAACTTTCTGGAGATAAATTATCAATTAATGCTATTTTCTTAAAACCTTTCTCTTTGCTTCTTAATAACATAGAATGCTCTCTAATGAATGCATTGTGATAAACCCACGTAGAATCATGGTCAAAAAATAATTCTTTGTATTTTTTTGAGTAAAATTTCGATTCTTTCTCCACTTCATCCACATAACGTTTAATTCTTGGATTTTCGAATAAATAATTTAGATCAAAATTAATTAACTTCCTATCAAAATCTATAATGTTAGAATCACTATCCGTTATCTTGATAGTTAATCCAATATTTGAATTCGGATATACGGTGTCTATGCTATAATAATTATAACGAGATAAATCTGTTAAATAAATTAGTTTTGAGTTAGAATTATTTGCAATTGAAAAAGACAGTGAATCTTTAAAAGAGATTTTCTGATTTTCAATTTTAATACTCGACCCTTTATTTTGGTTAAATCCACTTAAAACGAGTATAAAAATAATATATGTTATGTACTTGATCATTTTCCTAATTTTTGAAGTGATTTATACTTGTTCTGTCCACTATAAAATGAGTAAACTGAATATGGTCCGTTCCAAGGTGCCCTAATTGTGTTAGAGGAATAATCAATTTGCCACTGATATGCCCTAACTTCTGTTTCCCTATAAGCCCATATATCTGAATTATTTTTAGCCCAATTATTATAAATGCCCGAATAATGGTATAGAGCATGCTGTATTTCATGACCCAAAATTAGAGCAAAAAATCTATAATTAGTGGAAAACAACTGCTGAAATACAGTAATATCATGAGTTGCAGATTGATAGTATGCAAAAGAATTCGGACCTATAGTTCCATTCTTTTCATTAGAAACTATTATTGTAGATTCTCCAGCATTTACATAATCAAATCCCAAAGGAGTTATTTTATTTATAAAGCTAGTTATTCCTTTTTCAGTCCTATGATATGATGAAATTTTACCTTCGGGATCAAAACCTTTTTGTTGTAAATATCCATCTATTCTATATCTAGTTTCATAATAATGCCTCACATGATTCAACCCCGCAGTAATCGCCCCCATTCTAAAGC
>JBPCUN010000080.1:0-13452 GCA_051011115.1 Weeksellaceae bacterium | reverse complement strand
CCCTTCCTTCTTAAGGGACTGCAAATATAAGAACCTTTTTTGTTTCCTACCAAGGTTTTGTGCTATTATTTTATTCTTTTTACTAAGTGTTTTGTTCTCTGTTGGTTATATTGTATTGTTCCTATCTTGCGTACACCGCGATAGGGATTGTCGTGGAAATCCCGCAGGCTTTGTAGGGCTCTTGGCAAGACTAGGCATAGCGAGCGGGTATGCCGCAAAGGCAGAATACCCACTATGCCATTCTTGCCCCCTACAAAACGAGGAATTGTAACAAAAAGCCCGAAATTCGCCCTTATTATAATTATACATTGAATAGCACTACCTATATAATGACTACTTAGATTCAAAAAGCAGGGTTGAACCACCTTACCTTATGCCTATTATATGATAGATTATATTATTGATACAAAATGGGCCTTAAAGTAGAATTAATTTGGCATCTTACGAGTATATGATTGTATGTCAGCTTATACCCTATCTTATGATGGTATGTTCATAAATTTTAACTAGGAATATTTCCTTATTTTTGGAATATATCCAAATTAAGTAATAGATTTGTGGTATGGAAAGAGCAATTTTACACATGGATTTAGATGCGTTCTTTGTGTCTTGTGAACGCTTGCTAGATAGCAGTCTAAAAGGTAAACCAATTCTTGTGGGCGGAACAGGAGACCGTGGCGTAGTGTCTGCCGCCAGTTATGAGGTTAGGCCTTATGGTGTCCATTCTGGCATGTCTATGAAAATGGCCAAAAAAATGTGTCCCGAAGCGATTGTGATTAGGGGAAATGCTTCCACTTATACTAAATTCTCTAAAGAGGTAACCGATATTCTAAAAGAGAACGTTCCCGTTTTAGAAAAAGCAAGTGTAGATGAGTTTTATGCAGACCTCAGCGGAATGGATAAATTTTTTGGTAGTTATCGTTATGCCACAGAACTTAGAAAAAAAATTATCAAAGAAACAGGATTACCTATTTCTCTGGCATTGGCGCGTAATAAAGTAGTGTCTAAAGTAGCGACCAATGAAGCCAAGCCCAACAACCAAATGAAAATAGATACAGGTTATGAAAAAGAATTTCTGGCTCCCCTTTCTGTACAGAAAATCCCGATGGTTGGGCAAAAAACCTTTCAAAAATTCTGTCATCTAGGACTCAAAAGAGTTTGGGATATTCAACAAATGCCTTTGGAGGCTATGCAAAATGTGTTTGGTAAAAACGGAACGGTGATTTGGGAGCGAGCCAATGGCATAGACAATTCTCCTGTCATAGAGTACCATGAACGTAAGTCTATTTCTAACGAAAGAACTTTTAATCGAGATACGACAGATATTAATATGTTGCGAACCAATCTTTCTGCCATGGCAGAGAATTTAGCGTATCAACTGCGCAAGGGGAATAAAATCACCTCTTGTATTACAGTGAAGATTCGGTATGCAGATTTTAATACCTATACGAAACAGGTTAAAATTCCTTACACCGCATCAGACCATATTTTAATTGCTAAAACCTTAGAGATTTTTGATGCTTTGTATAATAAACGCTTACTCATCCGCTTGGTTGGCGTACGATTTAGTGGGCTTACTGGTGGTAACTATCAAATCTCTCTTTTTGAAGATGTAGACAAAACCGCTAACCTATACCAAGCGATGGATCACATTAGAAACCGTTTTGGAAGTAGAGCCGTATTGCGAGCCTCTGGGATGGGTGCTAAAAGCATAGGGTCCAATGTCAATCCATTTAATGGAGAGCCACCGATTGTCTTGGCGCATAGAACACAATAAAATAAATACACCTATTTATTAATTCAATAAAACTGTTTTGCTGCTTAATTGCCACACATATTATTCTTTGCGATTTGGTACTTTTTCTGAAGAAGAATTACTGGCTTTGGCTATGGAATATGGCTATAAAACCATTGCCCTTACCGACGTTAATAACACCTCTGCCGCTTTAAACTTTATTAGACTAGCACAAAAAGAAGGCATAAAACCCATTGTAGGCATAGACTTTAGGAATGGTATAGACCAACAATTTGTGGCTATTGCCAAAAACAATGCAGGTTATATGGAAATTAACCGCTGTCTTTCTGCGTTTTTACATACCCAAACAGAAATTCCTGCAGAAGCACCTGATTTTGAAAATGCAGCCATTATTTATCCTTTTGAAAAGGTGCAAATGCTAGAAAAAACAATTTTTAAACCCCATGAATATATAGGCGTTCGGTGGCAAGAATTACAAAAATTGAAATTCTCTAAACTCAAGGAATACCAAGATAAAATTGTAGTGCTACAACCTTTTACCTTTAGAAATAAAAAAGATTATAACACGCATAGACTCCTACGAGCCATAGACAATAACATCCTCTTGAGTAAATTAACGGAATTTGAACAAGCCTCACCTACAGAGGTTTTAATTCCTTGTGATCAATTAAAAGAAAAATTTACTGACTTTCCTTTTATCATTTATAATACAGAAAAATTGATAGAGGAATGCAGCATTTATTTTGACTTCTCCCCTACTAGACCTTCTCAAAATAAATTACTTTTTACAGATTCAACAACTAAAGATTTTCAATTATTAAAACATCTTTGCCAAGAAGGTTTGAGTTACCGATACAAAAAAATAACCCCAGAAATTGAAGCACGCATAGAAAAAGAATTAGGACTGATTCGCCAAATGAATTTTGTACCGTTTTTCTTGATCAATTGGGATATTATTCAATATGCCAAAAGAAAAGGATATTACCACGTAGGCCGTGGAAGTGGTGCCAATAGCATTGTGGCCTATTTATTAGGAATTACAGATGTGGACCCCATTCAATTAGATTTATATTTTGAAAGGTTTATGAATGCTTTTCGTAAAAACCCACCCGATTTTGATATTGATTTTTCTTGGAGAGACCGGGATGACGTTACCCATTATATTTTTACCAAGTATGGGCAAAATCACCAAGTGGCTTTACTCGCTACTTATAATACCTTTCAACACAGTGCAGCAGTGCGAGAATTGGGAAAAGTTTTTGGTCTCCCTAAACATGAAATAGATTTATTGAGCAGTGGCAAATACAACCCTGCAGATTTAGATGAACTCTCGAGGCTTACGCACACCTACGCCAACAGATTGCTTGATATGCCGAATTATAGAAGTGTGCATGCTGGCGGAATAATAATTTCAGAAAAGCCTATACATTATTTTTCTGCCACAGATTTACCTCCTAAAGGTTTCCCTACCACCCACTTTGACATGGTGATTGCAGAAGATGTAGGTCTTTTTAAATATGATATCTTAGCACAAAGGGGGTTAGGGAAAATCAAAGACGCTGTGAATCTAGTGCGTAAAAACCAGCCTGATGCACCTGTGATGGATATTCACCAAGTGCAACCTTTTATAAATGACCCTGCAATTAATCAAATGATAAGCGAGGGCGATTGTATCGGGTGTTTTTATGTGGAGTCTCCTGCCATGCGCATGTTACTTACCAAACTAAGAACCAATACGTATGAAGGTTTAGTCGCTGCCAGTTCTATTATACGGCCAGGGGTTTCCCAAAGTGGTATGATGCGCGAATATATTATTCGGCATAAATATCCAGAGAAAAGAAAAAACGCACATCCTGTGATGCTAGAAATCATGCCCGATACCTATGGTGTAATGGTTTACCAAGAAGATGTGATAAAAGTAGCGCATTATTTTGCAGGCTTAGATTTAGGGGAGGCCGATGTGCTTCGCAGAGCAATGAGCGGGAAATTTAGATCTAGGGCAGAATTTGACAAGGTGAAAGATAAATTTTTCTTGAACTGTAAGAATAAAGGATACGAACTAGAATTGTCTGAAGAGATTTGGAGACAGATCAGCAGTTTTGCAGGGTATGCTTTTGCCAAAGGGCATTCTGCTAGTTACGCTGTAGAGAGTTACCAGAGTCTTTATCTCAAACATTATTATCCGTTAGAATATATGGTAGCGGTATTGAATAACGGAGGTGGATATTATAACAGAGAAACTTATGTGCATGAGGCTAGAATGAAGGGTGGAAATGTACACCCACCTTGCGTTAACCATAGCCGATATGAGGCTACCATAGAAGGCAAAGATATTTATCTTGGTTTTGGCTTTTTAAATGATTTGGATGAAAGAACTGCCATAAAAATTATTAAAGAACGCCAAAGAGGGGGAAACTATATTTCTTTTGATGATTTCACCAAAAGGGTTTCTATTGGGATAGAACAGTTAGATATTTTAATCAGGATTAATGCCTTTAGATTTACAGGCATCGGAAAACGAAACTTGTTATGGAAAGCCAATCTAAGAAATCATAAAAACACCCAAGCGCAAACTCCTCAACTTTTTGGAATTGAACAAAAGAATTATGAATTACCTCAACTCATGGTAGGCGAGTTAGAAAACACTTTTGACGAAATTGAATTACTAGGCTTTCCTTTAAAACACCCTTTTACCTTGCTGGCTCAGAAACCCTCGCACTATATGATGGCGAAGGACATGCCAACCTATCACGGGCAAATGGTAAACATGTTAGGCTATTTAGTCAAAAGAAAAGTGACCAAAACTTCTAAAGGTGACTATATGTTTTTTGGGAATTTTTTAGATGAAAACGGTGCTTGGATAGACACCGTACACTTCCCACCAATTGCCAAGAAGTTTCCGTTTCGCGGAGATGGCATATATTATCTTTATGGTAAAGTAGTCTCAGAATTTGATTATATCTCTCTAGAAATTCATTCCATGCAAAGACTTCCTTATATACAAGACCCCAGATTTCAAGTGGAGAGAACGGGGTGAAGTTTGGTAAAATAAGAGTAATAAAATAACATTCTAAAAGTTTCCTGTATAAATTATTAAAGATTTTAATATGAGACAAAAAGTCACACATAACTATTATATGAACCAATTTTTGTATTTTTAGTACATATACTAAATATTTGAGATAAAATGCCCCAGAATCATAAGCTCCAAAAACTCCCCCCCAGTAGAGAAAAAGTTGAAACTATTGAAATTCTTCGTCAATTGAGCATATCGTGTAATGCTTTAGGTGAATTAAAAGGAATTGCTAAAACTATCCCTAATCAAGAAATGCTGATTAATGCTGTTGTGCTACAAGAAGCTAAAGATAGTTCTGAAATAGAAAACATCATCACAACTCAAGACGAATTATACGAAGCGCTAACGACTAACACCAAACAACCTAGGCACGTGAAAGAAGTTATCAATTATAGAAGCGCTATATTTTATGGTTTTGAATTAATAAAAAAACAAGGATTTTTAAAAATAAAAGATATTGAAGCCGTTCAGAAAACGATTATAGAAAATAATGCTGGAATTCGCTCAATGCCTGGTACTGTATTGAAAAATGATAAAACAGGGGAAGTAATTTACACTCCTCCTCAAGATAAATATGAGATATTAGATTTATTAAGTAATTTTATAGAACACTTTAATGTGAGACAAAATGATTTACATCCGCTTATCAACTTAGCTATCATGCATTATCAATTTGAAAGTATTCATCCTTTTTATGATGGCAACGGAAGAACAGGGAGAATACTCAATATTCTATACTTAATTATCAATGAACTTTTAGATATTCCGATTCTATATTTAAGCTCCTACATCAATGATAATAAAGCGGACTATTATAGCTTATTAAATAAAGTAAACCAAACAAATGAATGGTCTGACTATATCATATATATGTTAAAAGCAGTAGAAGTAACCTCAAAGCAAACTATAAAGAAAATAAGTTCAATAAAAATATTGTTGAACGAGACAATATATCTCACACAAGAGAAAGAACCTAAAATCTATAGAAAAGAATTGATCGAATTGCTTTTTGAGCAGCCCTATTCTAAGATAGAGTTTGTTGTTGACCGGTTAAACGTAGAGAGAAAAGCTGCCTCTAAGTATTTAAAAAAATTGGAAGGAATAGGGGTGTTAAAATCTAAAAAAATTGGAAGAGAAAATGTGTATATAAATACAAAATTGATAGACATACTTAAAAAACAATAAGAACATGCTTTCATATAGCGTGGTCTCGGAATTTGATTATATCTCTCTAGGAATTCATTCTATGCAAAGACTTCCTTATATACAAGACCCCAGATTTCAAGTGGAGAGGACTGGATAACAATCATTAGAAATAAACTCTCAAAACTTCAATACACCTTTTGGAGTCACCAAAGCGTTTAGTGGAATATCATGATTCTCGTTTTCTATATGCTCAATCGGTTTAAAATAATTAACTCCAACTAATTTTACATCCTTTCTAAGCGTGGGTAAAAACCTATCATAAAAACCGCCTCCATAACCAATGCGGTTGCCTTGTTTGTCGCAGATAAGCATGGGGACAAGCACCACATCAATTTGTGAAGAAGGGATTTCGCAACAATCTTTAGGTTCTTCTATGCCCCAATTATTTTGGCTTAAGATCGTATCGGTGATATAATGACAATTTAGCAACTGTTTCCCTTGCATTTTGGGAACCACTACGGTTTTATCCTTCTTCCAAAGATCTTGAATAATCAAGTGTGTATTGATCTCATTGAATTTATCTATCGGAATAAAAATGTGAAAAGTCTTATAATCCATCCATTCAGAATTCAAGAAATAAGCTGCAATCTGCTGACTCCATTGTGCTCTATCACTTGCAGCAATTTGTTTTCTTTTAGCAATGTATTCTTTTCGGAGGTCTTTTTTCATCACAAGTCCATTCAATACTAGGTTACCTTTACAGAGATAATATTTACCGGACAAGCATCCGCTGCTTTTTCACACGGTTCTATAGCATCCATTTGAGTAGTCTTAAGCGTATGAAAACCTTTTCTATTGTTAGATTTTAACAGCACAGATTTACCATCTTTCTTGGACATGCGAAAATATTCGGGTGCAAACTCATAACAATAGTTGCACCCAATACATTTATCTCTTTGCAAAGTAATAATAACCATTTAGTTTAAATTATTATTGGGGATTACCTTGTATAGTTTATCAGAATTTCTGATTCTAAAGTCTGTTTTAAAAGTAATGGTGTCTCCTTTTTTGGCTGCATCTGCTAGTACGTCATCAACCATAAAAGATTCCATAACCATTTCTTGAGACCCTGTGGTAGGCCCTTGAATTAAAACAGTATCTCCTTTTTTGAGGTCGTAGGCTTCTATTTTGAATTCTGCAATATCCGATTTTGGATAATAATGCTGTCCTTTACCCAAATAAACTTTCTTTTGGGTAGCACTAGAACCAGATTCTTTTGACCACTCTCCTAGTTTCTGTCCAAGATAATAGCCACTCCAAAATCCTCTATTGTAAACTGTCCCGAGATCATCCATCCATTTCTGAACTTTTTCCTGAGAAAATGTACCATCATATAATGAGTCAATCGCCTCTCTGTAAGTTTTGATGGTTGTTGCCACATATTCTGGTGCTCTACCTCTACCTTCAATCTTTAATACCTTGATACCAGCATCTTTTACTTTGTCCAAGAATTCTAGTGTACACAAATCTTTTGGAGACATCATGTACTCGTTATCTAACTCAATTTCAAAACCAGTTTCTTGGTCAATTACCGTATATTTCTTTCTACAATTTTGTTTACATGCCCCTCTATTGGCAGAAGAGTTATGAGAATGTAAACTTAAATAACATTTACCAGAAACGGCCATACATAAAGCCCCATGTCCAAATATTTCTATCTCTACTAAATTTCCACTAGGCCCTTTAATTTGTTCTTTCTCTATGGCGTCCGTAATCTTTTTAACTTGGCTCAAACTCAACTCTCTAGAAAGTACAATCGTATCTGCAAACATCGCATAAAATTTAACCGTTTCTATGTTGGTCACATTGATTTGCGTAGAGATATGAATCTCCATGCCTACTTCTCTAGCATAGGCAATTACAGATTGGTCCATCGCGATTACCGCCGTTAAATCCGCTTCTTTCGCTTTGTCTATTAACGTACGAATGATAGACAAATCATGGTCATATATAATGGTATTAAGGGTGAGATAAGTTCTTACGCCTTTTTCTTTACATCTTCTACTAATTTCTGGCAAGTCATCTAAAGTGAAATTGATAGATGCCCTTGCACGCATATTCAATTGTTCTACACCAAAATAAACGGAATCTGCTCCATTGTCAAGCGCTGCTTGCAATGAAGTAAAGTTACCCGCCGGTGCCATTAATTCTATCTTGTTATCTTTGGTCATTAAATTATTTTTGAATCCGCAAAATTACAATAAATTCACGACATGGTGGTGAAATGCAATTTACTGCAGAGATTCACGTTTTTAATTTACATTGCTGTATATGAAAAGATTACTATTTTTTATAAGTTTTTTAGTGCTTACCCAATACACTCAAGCGCAGTCTAGATGGACAGACCATTTTAATTATACCGAAGTCAAACAGATAATTCCTATTCAAGATAAATTATATTGTGTTTCATCTAATGCATTATTTACCTATGATCTAAGCACAGCAGAAGTAGAAAAAATATCTAAAGTAAATCTCCTGAATGGAGTTAAACCTACAAGTGCAGCGTATAATAGTGATTTAGACTATTTATTAATCGGTTATGAAAATGGAGAATTAGATATTTTAGGGGAAAAAAGTGAAAACTTTATAGAGATTCCCTTAGATGATTATACTGGAAGCAAAAAAATCAATCATTTATCTACTGCTGGTAACATCATGTTAATCTCTGCTGCTTACGGTGTTTCTATTTTTGATTTAGAAAGAAGAGAATTTGCTGAAACCACTTTCTTCAGAACTGGCGGAAATTATACTGCCGTAAATGAAAGTGAAATATTTGATGGTTATATTTATGCAGCAAGTAAAACAGGGGTAAAATTTCACCCTATAGATGAATTTATTCCGAACTATAATAATTGGCAATCAGCCAGTGGATTACCAAAGCAAGAATTTCAACATGTTCAGAGATTTAATGATATTTTATTGGCTTCCTCTGGCGGAAGTTTATATGCTTTACAAAATGGACAGTGGCAATTAAAACACATTTTTGCTCCAATTGCAGACTTAAACGTAGTCGACCAAACATTAATCGTCTCCACCCAACATCAGGTACATATACTGAATGAATCTTTACAAATTACTTCACAACAGACAGTAAGTGATATTATCTTAAGTGCGACATATATTAACGGAACTATTTATGCTGGAACTCAAAATGAGGGTTTAATTAATACCCAAACAAAAGAAAAAATATATCCTGATGGTCCATTTTCTAATGAAGCCTACGCTGTAAATGCACAAGATGAATACATTTGGATTTCTCCTGGGGGACAACAAAATTTTAACCAACCTAACTTCAACAGAAATGGCTTTTTTTACTTTGATGGAAAGGCATGGCAACATTATCAAAATGAATCGATGAATAATGCTACAGATATTATTCATATCAGTTATAATCCACAGAATACCCATCAATTTGCTGTCTCTACTTGGGGAGATGATTGGGGTTTATTTGAATTTGAGGAAGAAAAGTTAAAAAACATATATTTTGACATTTTTAAAAACCAGCACGGAACTAAAAATGGAGTCGTCCGATTAGGGGGGTCTACTTATGATGATCAAGGGAATTTATATGTAACGCAAACCCATATATCTCCTACGGAAGAAGGACACTCTGCTATACACAAAAAAACACCACAAGGGCAATGGTCTAGCATCAAATTCAACCCACCCTATAGCAATGGTGCAGGAATTAAAAACCCTATAGTTGATCGCAGTGGCTATATATGGGCTGCACAGACCAGAGGAGATGGTGTGGTTGTGACCAATATGTCTACTTTTTATAGAATTACGACAGGAGAGCAATCGGGAGATTTACCCTCCAATAATGTGTATGCTGTAGAAGTTGATAAGAATGGTACCGCATGGATTGGCACCCAACAAGGCTTAAGGGTGAAAAGAAATCCAATTAGAGCTTTAGAAGCTGGAAACTACACCACAGACCCTGTAATTATTGTACAAAATGGAGTTCCAGAGGCTTTACTTACTGACACTGCAATCAACGATATTACAACAGATAGTTCTAATAGGAAGTGGATTGCCACGCAAGGAGCAGGAGTTTTCTACATTTCTGATTCGGGAACAGAAATTATTCATCATTTTACAGCGGATAGTTATCCTCTACCCTCAAACAATGTAAATAGTATAGCAGTTGACACCTCTACGGGTATAGTATATTTTGCTACAGAAGCTGGGTTGGTTTCTTATAAAGGAGATGCGGTGGATACTGGAGATGGCTTTGCAGATGTTATTGCCTATCCAAATCCTGTGAGGCCTGGTTATGAAGGACCTGTAACCATCAAAGGTTTGGCTAATAGGACAGAAGTAAAAATAACAGATGTGGTGGGTAATCTAATATATAAAGGAAAAGAGGCTGGTGGTATTGTGCAATGGAACCAAACCAATTTAAAAGGACAAAAAGTCGCTTCTGGTATTTATATTGTGATGCTGATTAGTGGAGATGGGTTAGAAACTCAAACTACCAAAATTGCAATTGTACGCTGATGGAAAAGACGAGAGGTTTTGTGATTAAAACGTTAAAGTATGGAGACACAAGTGCTATTTTAAAGGTTTATACAGAAGCGTATGGAACAAAATCTTTTATACAAAAGGGATTTTTTAATCCTAAGAAAAGACCTTTGCGTTCTTTACAGTTTCCTTTTGCAATGGCCGAGTTTTCCTTTAAACTGAATCAAAAATCAACCTTAATCTTACCTTCTCAAATTTCTCCTATTCATTCCTTCACCCAGCTTTTTCAACATCCAATAAAAATGATGATGATGCAGTTTTTGGCGGAAGTCACAGGTATGGTTTTGAAAGAGGAAGAAGATAATTTAAGCTTATTTTCATATTTAGAAACGCAGTTTAAAACTTTTAATGATAAGCTTGATCACTTTGCTGATTTTCATTTGATTTTCCTTATGCAACTTACCCAACATCTTGGCTTCTCGCCCAATACCAGTAGGTTTCATTATCCTTATTTCGATATGCAAGAAGGAATTTTTATCCCAGATAAAAATGCAACCTTTCTATTAAATGAGCAAGAAACTATGGTATGGAAAAGACTGATTCAAAGTGAATTTAAACAAGATTCTGTCAATTTATTTAATCAAATAGAGCGCAATGCACTCTCTCATATGTTATTAAATTACTACAAATTGCATATTCCAGGGTTTAAGGAGCCTCATTCTTTAGAAATCATCAAAGAAGTGTTTAATTCTTAAACTTTTTTTCTATTAAAGCCGCTGACGAATCGCTTCAAACACACAAATCGCCACAGCATTACTTACATTTAGTGAATCCACTTGTCCTAACATCGGAATTTTAATCGTCTCGGTTGCATGATTTACCCAATCGCTTGATAAACCAGTAGATTCTGTACCGAAAACCAAGGCAGTAGGTTCATTTAAGTTTGTTTCGTATAAACTTATAGTATCGTCTCGTAAGAAAGTTGCGTAAATTTGAATTCCATTTTCACTGCAATAATCTATCAATCGATCTTTGTCTGTTGCTATAATGGTGCTGGTAAACACAGTACCTACAGATGAGCGGATTACATTGGGATTGAAGAAATCTACCTTACGGTCACATATTACGACTGCATCTACCTTAGCGGCATCACAAGATCGCAATATTGCGCCTAAATTTCCTGGTTTTTCTACGCCCTCTAATACTACTATCAATGGATTATCTGTGGATATATCTTTAAGGTCAAAATGTCTGGTTTCATAGACACCTACAATACCACCAGTGGTTTGGCGATAAGCGATTTTTTCAAAAACATCTTGACTTACTGTATATAAGTCACCTTCCTCTAACGCTAATTGCGCTCTAAAGAAAGCATCATGAATAAACCACTGAATTGGCTTAAAACCATTGGCTAAAGCGAGTCTATTCTCCTGCACACCTTCTACCACAAAATGATTGAGTTTTTTTCTTTCTCTTGATTTCTGTTGTAACTTAAGAAGATGTTTTATCTTTGGGTTTTGAAAACTAGTGATTTCCATAGAAACAAACTTACAATTCTTATCTTTATCCCATGACAGTATTAATTATATTTTTTTTATTATCCATAGTTTTTTCATTTTTATGTTCTATATGGGAGGCTGTATTATTAAGCGTAACGCCCTCCTATTCTAAAAAACTTGCTCGTGAAGGAAGCAAAACAGGTAAGTTTTTTGAACAAGCAAAAAGTGATATCGACAGACCCTTATCTGCTATTCTTACCCTTAATACCATCGCACATACCGTAGGTGCAATCGGGGTAGGTGCACAGGCAGGAAAAGTATTTGGAGAAGAAAATGTTCTGAATATTTTAGGTTTAAATATTTCTTATGAATCTATTATTGCAGGAGTAATGACGCTCGCCATTTTGATTTTATCAGAAATTATTCCCAAAACTATTGGTGCTAATAATTGGAAACAACTGGCTCCTTTCACCGCAACATCGCTTAATATTTTATTATTTATATTAAAACCATTTGTATGGATAAGCCAATTAATTACTAAATCTCTAAAGAAAAATAAAGATGAATCCGTTCTTTCTCGTTCAGATTTTGAGGCCATGGCGCATAGCGTAGGAGAATCAGGAGAATTACAAAAATCTGAATATAAGATTATTAAGAATTTATTAGGATTTGAGGAATTGATGACGAAAGATATCATGACGCCAAGAACGGTAATTAAAATGGCTGATCAAGAACAAACCATCCGAGATTACTATGATAGCCAAAATCAAGTTTTATCTTATTCTAGAATTCCTGTTTATCACCAAACGCAAGATGATATCACTGGTAAATTATTAAAAGATGATTTATTGAATGAACTGGTAAAGGGCAACGATCAGAAAAAGATTAAGGATGTAATGCATGATATTTCTGTTGTGGATGAAAGTTTAACCTTACCTCACTTGTTTGAAAAATTAGTGCAGAAAAACAACCATATGAGTATTGTGGTTGATGAATATGGTAGCCTTCAAGGATTGGTAACTATGGAGGACTTGATAGAAACTTTATTCGGTAGAGAAATTATGGACGAAAGTGACCATGTATCTGACTTACAAGCCTATGCACGCCAAAAATGGGAAGAACGTGCAAAAAAAATGAACCTCATAAGTGATGAGAAAACTAATGAGGAAATAGCCGAAGTTCCTAAAGATCAACTCAACGTTGAGGATAAAAAGGGGGAATAAGGCGGTTACCCCACCAATTTCAATTCCAGAATGGTCCAATTAAAAGACTTGTAAATTACTTGTGTTTCGCCTTCATTATAGAGTTTCAATTCCAGAATGGTCCAATTAAAAGTCTATTAATTTCGTTTGCCTTATAATCATTCGTGAGTTTCAATTCCAGAATGGTCCAATTAAAAGTTCATATTAACAATAGAAATATCTGGGTACTGTGCAGTTTCAATTCCAGAA
>JBPCUN010000079.1:0-14717 GCA_051011115.1 Weeksellaceae bacterium | reverse complement strand
GGGACTCACAGCACGAACCAATTGAAGTGATTTAAGGGGATAAGAAACATGTTTAGGTGATAAATTAATATGGGACAAATCAAGTTCAATACCCATAAAATCAGTAAGCTTATTTAGAAACTTTTCTGGATCTTTCTTTAAGTTTTCATACATCAAAATCAGCGGTTTTGATTTAAAGTTTTCTTCTAATAGTTGAATGTATCGTGAATACTCAAAGTCTTTCTTTTTAAACAAACCTTCATCATTTTCTATATCTATAAATTGACTAAAATTTATGGGATGACCATTTTTTACGAAACGTTTATAGTTAGAAACTGCCCAACTTCCTGGCTCTCGAAATACAATAATAGGTTTGGCGTTAGGATATTTTTTAGAAAATTTAACAATCTCCATTTGAAACTGTTGATCAAATTCCCTAGAGACTAAAACTTTATTCTGTTTTAGGTGTGGAATCAGCCTTAACGCTTTTCTATAGCGATTAGTTGGCAAATAATAAATCCCTTGAAGTCTAGGAAAAACCTGTGCTTGTAAGAAGGTTGATCCTGTTTTACTTAAGCCTGTATGATAGTATATTTCTTTAGACACAGCATGCAATTTAACTAAAGTTTTGATAACCATATATTATTTACGTAGGGATAACACTAAATGTAATTATTCTGCGTAATTTTGCAGTCTTAAAAATAAGTATGCAACAAATAAGAAACATTGCTATTATAGCACACGTTGACCATGGTAAGACTACTTTGGTAGACAAAATTTTACATCATTGTGAATTATTCAGAGACAATGAATCAAAAGGAGAATTAATATTAGATAATAACGATCAGGAGCGCGAACGAGGAATTACCATCGTTTCTAAAAACGTTTCTGTAATATACAAAGACACTAAGATAAACGTCATTGATACACCTGGTCACGCGGATTTTGGTGGAGAGGTTGAGCGTGTATTGAACATGGCAGATGGTGTTTTATTATTGGTAGATGCCTTTGAGGGGCCTATGCCACAGACAAGGTTTGTACTTCAAAAAGCATTAAACTTAGGCCTAAAGCCTATTGTAGTAGTAAATAAGGTAGATAAAGAAAACTGTACGCCAGATATTGTACACGAGAAGGTATTTGATTTAATGTTTGAATTAGGTGCAGAGGAATGGCAATTAGACTTCCCTACTATTTACGGTTCTGCAAAGAACAATTGGATGAGTACGGATTGGAGAAATGAGACTGACAGCATTGAACCACTTTTGGATGCTGTAGTAGAACACATCCCAGCACCTAAAGTAGATTTAGAAGGATCACCACAAATGCTAATCACCTCTTTAGATTTCTCTAATTTTACAGGTAGAATCGCAATCGGTAGACTACAACGTGGTATATTGAAAGAAGGTATGCAAGTCACTTTAGTAAAGAGAGATGGAAGCAATGTGAAGACCAAAATCAAAGAATTACATGTTTTTGATGGTCTTGGAAGAAAAAAAGTAGAAGAAGTACAAGCTGGTGATATTTGTGCTGTAGTTGGATTAGAAGGATTTGAAATTGGTGATACTGTTGCTTGTCACGAAAATCCAGAAGGATTACCTACCATTGCTATTGATGAGCCAACGATGAGCATGATGTTTACCATCAATGATTCTCCATTCTTCGGGAAAGAAGGTAAATTTGTTACTTCTCGTCATATTAAAGACAGATTAGAAAAAGAGCTTGAGAAAAATCTTGCTTTACGTTTAGAGCCTACAGATGCAGCAGACAAATTTATCGTTTACGGTAGAGGGGTTATGCACTTGTCTGTATTAATTGAAACCATGCGTAGAGAAGGATATGAATTGCAAATTGGGCAACCACAAGTAATCATCCGTGAATTTGATGGCGTTAAATGTGAACCAATTGAAGAATTGACGATTGATTTACCTGAGAGCGTTTCTGGTAAAGCGGTAGAATTTGTAACCTTGCGTAAAGGGGAACTTTTAAGCATGGAAACTAAAGGAGAAAGAATGATTTGTGAGTTTTTGATTCCATCTAGAGGAATTATTGGACTTAGAAATCAATTGTTAACGGCTACAGCTGGTGAGGCTATCATGGCTCACAGATTCAAGGAATATCAGCCAATGAAAGGTGCCATTCCAGAAAGACAAAATGGATCTTTAATTTCTATGGAAACAGGAAGTGCCATTCCTTATTCACTAGATAAGTTACAAGACAGAGGTACTTTCTTTGTAGAGCCAGGTGAAAAGATATATGAAGGTCAAGTAATTGGAGAAAATTCAAGAGCAGATGACATGACGGTAAACATTACAAAAACTAAAAAGTTGAGTAATGTACGTTCTTCTGGTAATGATGATAAAGCTAGAATTGCTCCGGCTAGAAAATTCTCTTTAGAGGAAGCTTTGGAATATATTCAAAAAGATGAATACGTAGAAGTAACACCTAATAGCATACGTCTAAGAAAGATTTATCTAAATGAAAATGATAGAAAGAGAAACCCAATTAAATAATTGATTTCTTTTGAATAGGCAATATTTGTCTATTAATAATCACCAAACCTGCTTTACAGCAGGTTTTTTTTATGCCTAATATTTAACAGAAGTTTAGCTTAACACAAATACTATGTGTGCATAATTTCGTATATTTGTATCGTGAGCGACATAAATCAATCAAATAATCATATTTTAAAGTTAGAAAACCAAATCTGTTTTCCACTTTATGCTACTTCTAGATTGGTTATACAGCTCTACCAACCCCTACTTGATAAAATTGGTTTAACTTATCCACAATACTTAGTCATGATGATTTTGTGGGAAGAAGATGATATTCCGATTAAAGTGATCTCTGAAAAACTATTACTCAACACAAATACATTGACGCCATTATTAAAAAGGATGGAGAAAAATGGTCTAATCACGAGAAGAAAATGTGCCTTGGATGAAAGGAAAATGAAAATAAAATTGTCCGATATGGGCAAGAAGTTAGAAGATAAAGCTAGAAACGTTCCACAGCATCTCCAAGAGAGCCTTAGCGATAGTCCGGTTTCGAAAGAGGACTTAGACCAATTAAAAGACACTTTAACCAAATTAATGGAATATATAGAAAATATTAAACTTAAATAAAATATAAATTATGAATACTAGTACCTTAGATTTATTAAAAGCAAGATACGCTTGTAAAGCAATGAATGGCAAAAAAGTGGATGAGGAAATTGTAGAAAAAATATTAGAAGCCATTCGTTTAGCTCCTACCTCAAGTGGTCTACAACCGTTTGAAGTTTTTGTGGTTACCAATCAAGAAGTTAAAGAAGAAATCAAGAAAATTGGTTGGAATCAGCAACCAATCTCTGCTTGTTCGCATCTTTTGGTGTTCGCTGCATGGGATAATTATACACCTGAGCGCATTAACTACATGTTTGATTTAACCAATGAAATTAGAGGTTTTAAAAATGAAGGTTGGGAAGCTTACAGACAAAAATTATTAACCTTTTACCCTAATCAAGATGCAGAAACAAACTTTCAGCACGCCGCTAGACAAACCTATATACCATTAATGGCAGCAATGCTGCAGGCCATAGAAGAAGGTGTGGATAGTACGCCAATGGAAGGATTTGATACAGAAGCATTAGATAAAATCTTAGGCCTTAAAGAAAAAGGATTACGCAGTACCTTAATATTACCATTAGGTTACAGAGATGTAGAAAAAGATTGGCTTGTAAACTTAGTAAAAGTACGCAAACCTATGGATCATTTGGTGACAAGAGTAGACTAAAATAAAAATTATGCAAAATTTCACTTATCAAAATCCTACCAAAATTATATTTGGGAAAGGAGAAATAGCAAAATTGAAAGAAGAAGTTCCATCCAATTATAAAATATTGATGGTATATGGTGGAGGTAGTATCAAGAAAAATGGTGTTTATGATCAAGTAATGGAGGCTTTATCTGAACATACCGTTCTAGAAATGGGTGGCGTCCCACCAAACCCAGAGTTTGAAGTATTAATGGAGGGCGTTGATTTAATACATAAAGAAAAGATAGACTACATCTTAGCTGTGGGTGGTGGATCTGTAATTGATGGCGTTAAATTTATGTCTGCCGCAACTAAATTTGAGGGGGATAAATGGGAAATGGTAAAATCTAGAGCGACCATAAAGGATGCTCTACCTTTTGCCACGGTTTTGACACTACCAGCCACTGGTTCTGAAATGAACTCTGGATTTGTGGTTTCTAGACGTGAGACCAAAGAAAAACTATCGATGGGTAGCCCACTTTTATTTCCACAGTTTTCTATACTAGACCCAACCGTCATTCAATCTATCCCAGAAAGACAAGTTGTAAATGGTATTGTAGATGCCTTTAACCATGTGCTAGAACAATATATGACCTACCCGATTGGTGCGGATTTACAAGACAGATTTGCAGAAAGCATTTTATCTACTTTGATTCATGAAGCGCCTAAAGTTTTAGAAGATCGAAATAACTACGAAGCTGCTTCAAACTTTATGTGGAGCTGTACCATGGCATTAAATGGTCTAATCTCTCAAGGTGTACCTACTGATTGGGCTGTGCATAGCATGGGGCATGAATTGACCGCATTATTTGGGATAGATCATGCTAGAACCTTAGCGATTATTGGTCCAAATCACTACAGACATAATTTTGAAGCTAAAAAGGATAAATTAGCTCAATTTGCAGAACGAGTCTGGGATATAAATAGTGGAAGTGTTGAAGAAAAAGCAAAGCAATCTATTGCGAAGATGGAAGAATTCTATCATCGACTAGGTGTACAAACTAAATTATCTGAATACACAGAAGATTACGAAGATACCGCCGAAACGATAGAAAAGCGCTTCAATGAAAGAGGATGGTTAGGTATTGGCGAGAACCAAATTGTGAAACCTTCTGACGCGAAACAAATCGTTGAAATGAGTTATTAATTCAAATTTCACAACAAAATTGAACCTCTACTTTGGATTTTAAGTAGAGGTTTTTTATAATGAAGTCAAGGTTAACCTAGAGTTAAGCTTAATGTCTAGGGCAATACTTTTTAAGAATAAAGGTTTAGATTTAAACAACTAAAATTCCTTATTATGAAAAATTATTTATTAAGCTTGCTCTGTTTACTACTTTTTGTAAACTGCTCCGACGACGATGATGCTAATAAAGATACCAACCTAGTAGGTACTTGGAAGATAACCGAAGCGTATGTGGACCCAGGTGATCAAAGCGGGAAATTCCAACCAGTAGACTCAGATAAAGAAGTTACCTTTCACAAGAATGGAACGATACAATCTAATAAGAGTCTATGTGAAGTCATTTTGCTTGATCAAAATAATCTACCTACCACTGGAACTTATGATCTTAACAGCAAGACGTACACAACCATAGAATGTGGATCAACTGAGATATCTTATAGTTTTGAAATAAAAGAAAATGAACTAATCATACACTATAATTGTATTGAAGGCTGCTCTGAGAAATATATTAAGAAGTAACCTTATTTAATTGAATCAAAAAAGGAAGCCAAATGGCTTCCTTTTTTGGTTTCAAGTAATCGCTTTACGCTAGACAAACTTTAATCCAATAAAGGATTATTTAATCTAGCTGATCTTGGAAATGCGATCGTATATCTAGGATCATTCGCTTGAAGCGTCACCTCTTGATTGGCAACTTGATGTGTAATTGCTTTTTGATTATATCTTCTAAGATCAAACCATCTGTATCCCTCAAAGGCTAATTCCCTAGCTCGCTCTTCAAATACCTCATCTAATAATTGAGATTGATTTAAATTTTGAATTTTAGTAGCATAGTTTGCTGCTCCTTCTGGTGTTTTTCTATGTTTAACCAAAGTGATTAAAGCATCTCTGGCTTCTGCAAGTTTACCTGTTCTAGCTAAAAGTTCTGCTTTCACTAAATATAATTCTCCTGTTCTAATTGAACTCATGGTTTGCTTATCTGCCCCTTTTACAGGTTCAAATCTACCATCATCAAGACTATAAAAAAGCGATTTTCTAAGGTCTGTGCTATCATATTTAGCCATTAAAAAATCGTTCGCATATGTTACTTGATTTACTTTATCATGAACGGCATAATCTAAAACCAAAACCTGCTCTACACTGTTTACTTGATTAGGTAATAAGCTATCTGGATTATTGTTTAAATCTAATAAGGTATTCTTATCTGCTAAAACAGCATTAAGTTGCTCTAAAGCTTTATCATAATTTCCTTGGTATAAATTTACCCTAGATTGTAATGCTTTAATCGCTAATTCAGAAAAGTGATACGTTTGATTTTCACCAAATTCTTTTATCTGAACCAATTTTAAGGCAAGATCTAAATCTGAATGAATCTGGTTATAAATTTCTTGTAAAGTGGCAGGAGGGAAATTTGATTCTAAATCAATATCTAAAATTATAGGCACACCTCTTTGATTAGAACCTTCTTTATATACATCAGAAAATAAATTAACTAACTCAAAATAAGCGTACGCTCTTAAGGCATGAGCTTCTGCCATCAATTGATCTTTCTCTGAACTGGCTTCTATTTTATCTCCACCCGTATTAATGACCTCATTGGTATAGAAAATAACACGGTATAGCAAGTCATAGTCGAATGCAGAAGTATTCTCATCATAATTGGTGTCATTCCACAAATAAATATCTTTATAACTCTCTGCAGAGAAATCATATTCATCAAACCCTACTAAATCTGTTCTTAACTCAGTTTTAGATTTAGTTTCTGGAAAGTTATTGTAACCTGTGATTAATAATTGCTTGTAATCCTCTAAAGTCTCTGGGATAACGCGATCTTTTGGTTCAATATCTAGGTAATCATCACATGATGAAAGCCCAAAAATTAACGTAAATGCTGTTATATATTTTATAAATTTCATTTTTGTTGTTTTGATGATTAGAAATTAAGATTTAAACCAATAGTAACTGATTTCTGAATAGGTGAAGCATAAATGTTTCCGTAAGATTCTGGATCAAAATATCCGTCATACCCATTACTCAACACAAATAGATTTCTCCCTTCCATAGAAAGTCTAAAGGTTTCAAACCCTAAACTAGTTAGGTATTCAGACGGAATAGTATAACCTAGACGAATGCTGTTTAATCTAAAGTAATTCAATTCTTTTACCCTGCTTTGGAAAGCGTAATATGTACTGTATTTATCTCCAGAATTAAACCAGTTATAGACTAAAGCATCTGGATACGTACCACGACCAATGACCTGCGGATTGGTTCCATTAGGGTTTTGAGGAGACCATGCGTCTAATATATCTGTTGTATAATTAGATCCTGGGTCTACTGCTGTAAAGTTATATGATGGTTGTGCTAAGGCTTTTCTACCGATAGTAAAACTACCATTTAAACTTAAATCCCAATTTTTATATCTGAAAGTATTAGACAGTCCACCAAACCATTTTGGACTACTAGAACCTGCGTATTTATATTGTGCTCTTCTTTCTTCATCACTTAACCCAGATTGAACCAAATATCCTGGATAAAAATCTGCATACGGATCTGATAAATCATAAAATTCTACAGCACTCACAATCTCACCATTTTCATTATAGAATTGAGGCAATCCATTCTCGTCTAATCCTGCATCCTCGATTACCCATATAGCATCAATAGGTTTCCCAATTCCTAATGGATATCGTTGATTGATAGCATTTTCTTCTAATTTGTCTACCGTGTTAGTGTTTTTACTAAAGTTGATAGAGGTTGTCCAAGAGAAATTATCATGGTCTATATTCAAAGTATTCAAAGTAAGCTCCCACCCTTTGTTGGTTACTTCTCCATAATTTACCAACGTACGTGGAAATCCTGTTTCTTGTGGTAAATCTCTATAGGTAAGTAAATCTGTACTTTTTCTTTCATAATAATCAACAATAAAATTAATTCTATTGCGTAAGAATCCTATCTCTGCTCCTACACCGACATTTTCTGTTTTCTCCCAACGTAATTTGTCATTCGGTGGTGTGGCTACCTGTAAAGCATCTTCTGAAGAGCCTGGTAACACCGATGATTTTTGGTATAAAGCGACTACAAATGGAGAGGTAGATTTATCTATATTTCCTTGAAAACCATAAGAAGCTCTAAACTTCAACAATGAGATAGCCTCTAGGTCTTGCATAAAGGTTTCATTATGTACATTCCAAGCAGCAGAAACAGACCATATTGGTAAGTACTTGTATTTAGGATCTACACCAAATAAGTTGGATCCGTCATAGCGTAAACTACCGAAAACCGTATAACGATTATCATACGTATATGAAGCTGTACCGAAGTAGGAAGCATAAGCGTTGTCTAACTCTGTCCTTTTGTAAGGCGTGTATAATGGATTGGTCGCATCTGTCTCATTTCTAAATATAATTGATGTCGCTTGATTAGTTTTTTCATTGTATCCAAAAGCCTTGGTATTGGTTAACGTAGAATTCTCTTTTCTAATCTCTATACCAGCCATCACATTAAAGTCATGTTGCCCGATAGATCGATCATATTCTACGTTATTTCTCCACATATAATGGAAGTAATCAGTGTCGAAGTTTTGTAAAATCCCACCTTCTGGTAACCAATATTGGTTTCCTCCATCATAATAACGGGTTCCGAATTTATAAACTCTATTATAATAAGAGTTTTCAGACGCCCATTTTTCAGTGTTGTTTTTCTCTAATTGAATACCAAATAAGGAACGGAAGTTCAGACCTTTTACAATTTTATAATTTAAATCTAAATTACCTTTTAACTGCAAAGAATTCATCTCATTGTGCGTATTCGCTCGCTCTTCAATAATATTGAATTTTACAAAATCTGTATAATCCTTGGTCGCATAATTAATGTTGTCATCATACACGTAATTACCATCATCGTCATATATCCTTTGGTATGGATTTACCGTTCTCAAATAATTATTTGGATTGGTAAAAGATCCTTGATCTGTAAGGTAACTTTCTTGGTCTATAGAGGTTCCAAATATGTTTAAACCAATAGAAAGCTTATCACTTAAATCAAAATTGTTTTTGAAAGTAAGATTAATTCTTTCGTAATCATTACCTTTTAAAGCTCCTTGCTCATCATAGTAGCCAAGGGATGCGTAGTAATTATGCACATCACCACCCCCAGAAACAGAAGCAGTATATTGTTGGTTGATAGACGTTCTATAAAGTTCTTTCCACCAATTAACTTGATTGCTTTTTAAAGCGTCTAATTGAGATAAAACCTCTGCAGGCAATGCCTCTCCATTTTTATAAGCTTCTAAAACCCCTGCATCCTGCAAAATCTTCGCCACTGCACCATTTCCTGTACGGTATTCTAGATCTGTACGTTTTGCTAAACCTAATTCAAAGTCAACTTTTTGTTGGCTATTCATCAGATTAATTTTATCTGAATCGGGTTGAAAATTAATAAAAGTGTTAGAAGAAAGATTTACTTTCATTCCACCTTTTTTACCATTTTTAGTTGTAACGACAATTACCCCATTGGCAGCTCTAGCCCCATAGATAGAAGTTGCAGAAGCATCTTTCAACACTGTAATTTTTTCTATATCCTCTGGGTTGATTCCTGCAATAGAATAACTTCTAAGTTCGTCTAAATTATTTTTATCACTTAAATCTGGTGTGTTATTTCCCTCTAATGGAACACCATCCACTACCCAAAGCGGATCAGAAATACCTCTCAAAGTAGAGATTCCACGAATTTGAATATCACCTATCTCTCCTGGTCTACCCGTCGTATTTTGCAAATTAACCCCAGCAATCTGTCCTTCTAACATTTGATCTACAGAGGCTATACCTTTTTGTTGAATGTCTTCCATTTCAATGGTTGCCACTGCAGAAGTCATTTTCTCTGCATCAATTTTCTGATAACCAGTTACCACTAAATCATCTAGATTTAATGTCCCACTGGCAAAATAACTCAATAGGGTTACATCATAGGTGCTATTTTGGTTATTTACCGCAATCGTTTTGGTATCAAACCCATCATAGCTGATGCTGATTTGCTTAACATCTGCTGGTACGCTTAACGTATAATTCCCGTTGGCATCTGTGATGGTTCCAAGAGCATTGTTGCTTATGGTACCTTCTGTCATTTCCTCACCCACTACAGAAGATGGTACAAAAACGGAAGCGCCCGCCACTGGGAATCCATTCTCATCCACTACTTGTCCTGTAATGGTTCTCTCCTGCGCATAAGCTGAGACAGCTACAATGGCAAATAGAGGTAGTATAATTTTTTTCATAATGTATTTTTTATAAATGTAAAGCCTCTTTTATCCTAATTTCAAGATCTAAATAATGACTTTTAGTCGCTTCATCTCGACCTTTTATTTTTCTTATAATATTATAAACATTCATCAGTTCGCCCCTTTTATAAGAGGTCACTTCTGATACTCTTTTCATAGATTCAAAGTTCATTTCAATTTGATTTGAATCTAATGAGGAATGACTACACCAATCATCTTGTACTGACTTGCCTGCTGTTTTTTCAAATAAATTATTATTATCCACGATTAACGCATCTACATAATTTTTCTGCGTCATTCGTTCTTGTAGACTTAAAATGGTTTTTCTAGGAAATACTGCTTTCCTCATTTGATTGAATAAATCTTCTACTTTATAATGATTATCACCTCCTGTAAATTCACTTTCCAATAACCTCAGCAATCGTTTATCTTCAAACAAATAATACAAAACGCTGTATTGCTTGGTTCTAAACAAAGCATAGGCTGATTGATGGATATTACCAATTGGTGAATGCTTTAAAGGTTTTACATATTGTAATAATTCTTCATTGATAAGCCAATCTGGAATTGTAACTACATGATTGATGATATACTGTACCGCTCTTTTTTGAATTTCTGCAGGTACTGGTTCAAAGGTTTTTTGCCCATCACCATACACTGAAGGGTTGATGTAAATACCTCCCACTTGATTTAAAACATGATAATTATACGTATCCCATTGATTAATAACATCAGCATACAGTTCTCCAGCCTTGGTGTAATCCGCTTGTTCTTCTCGTGTCCAATCTAGGATTTGAGGAATGGTTTTCTCTAAATTAATCAAACCATACGCGCTGGCTTTCATAGCATCATTCCCTATATCTTCACTTTGAGAACGTGGATCTATAATCTCTAAAGATGATTGTTGTTCTCCATAAAAGTATAAAGGATCATTCGCATGTTTAGCCAACCATTGATTGGTGATTTTCTTATTCTCAAAAGCAGATTTATTGGGCAACCACCGATATCCCCAGCCAATAGCAAATTTATCATAAACCCCTAACTCTGGTGTAAGTTGCGTGATTCCATCTTTCTCTTGTGCTACATAATTAAATCTAGCATAATCCATGATGGATGGCGCTGTTCCTCCCATTTCATTCGTGAACTCTTGAGATCTTAATTGCTCTACATCAAAGG
Organism: Weeksellaceae bacterium; assembly: GCA_051011115.1. Classification (GTDB taxonomy): domain Bacteria; phylum Bacteroidota; class Bacteroidia; order Flavobacteriales; family Weeksellaceae; genus Profundicola. Next base: position 3,309 of record JBPCUN010000079.1, on the reverse strand, counting down.
CATAAGATGATCCCATGTTATGCTTTAAACCTAAAGTATGCCCTATCTCATGAGAAGAGACAAAACGGATTGCATTACCCATTCGGTTTTCGGACAATATATTGTCTCTCACTTCTGGATCTACAATACCTGTTTGTACTCTCATCCAATCTTTGATCAAAGTCATTACATTATGCCACCATATCACATCTGATTCTAAGATTTCTCCAGATCTCGGATCTACCACAGAAGGTCCCATCGCATTGGCTTTATCAGAGGCTGCATAGCTAAGCACAGAATATCGCACATCATCTATGTCAAAATCTTCTATACCACCTTCTGGAATCATTTTCGCATCAATCGCATTCTTGAAACCTGCTTCTTCAAAAGCTACATTCCAGTCTAATATTCCTTGTACAATATAGGGTACCCATTGATTGGGCGTAGAAGGATCTATATAAAAAACAATAGGTTGCTTTGGTTCTACCAATTCTCCTGCTAAATATTTATCTACATCTTCTTCTTTAGGCTCTAGACGCCAGCGCGTAATGAGTCTCCTTTTATCCACCTCTTGTTGAGAATCATTATAATACCATTTTTCTGTGTCAAAATACCCGATTCTGTCATCAGAGAAGCGTGCCGGCATTGGGTTTTCTGGTAGCAATACAATATTACTCGTAACCCCAACACTTAAGTTTAAAGACTCATTGCCTTCTGTGATTTTAGTAGAATATATAGATTTAACGACTACATTTTTCTCAAACCCCTTCATTTCGCTGATAAAAGATAAGTCCTTGTTTATAGAACCTCCTAAACCTAGCGTATTAAATAAGTCACCAAAAGTAGTATTTGAACCATCAAAAACTTTGTTTACTTTGATTATACTCGCCGTAGAATCAGGCGTCATCGCTTCGATTTTAAATTTCTCAAAGATGCTTTCATTGTAGTTTGCACTTACAGATTGAGAAATATTATCCTCCTCGCTTACATTGATTTTGGGATCAAAAGACTTCACCCAAAGGGTTTTATTATTTTTATCTTTATAAAATCTTAGAAGTATATTCTGGTAGTTCATTCCACGGTTTACGCCCGCATCATTCAACTCACTACTTACAGAACTGATTTTATTCACAATCAACATGTCCACACCCAACAAAGAATCTGGAACCTGAAAATAGTAATCCTCTTCATTTTGAATCACTTTAAAGATTCCGTCTTGAATAAGGGCTTTATCAATTATTTTCTCATAAGATGAAATACTATCTTTTTCCGCTTTCTCATCTACTTTCTTTTCTTCTTTTTGTGCAAAAACTATAGAACTAAATAAAATAAAAAAAAGCGTAAACAATCGGTTATATATCATACTATTGCAATTTTGACCTGCTAAGATAGGAATGTTATGCGTAATTAGCATGTGTAAATATAAAAATCGAGCTTATAAGCTCGATTTTAACAAATTTGAGAGAAATCTTTTTGTTACTTGATATTTTTACTCATTTCAAGCATTCTTTCTATAGGAATTAGCGCTTGTTTTCTAAGATTCTCATTCATCAAAATTTCTGGCTGTTCATATTTTAAGGCTAAATAAAGCTTTTCCATCGTGTTTCTTTTCATATAGAAGCATTCACTACATGCACAAGTTTCATCTTCTGGAAATGCAGGGATCAAATGTTTTGAAGGTGCTCTCTTTTGCATTTCATGTAAAATTCCTTCTTCTGTAGCTACGATAAAAGTATCGGCTTCATCAGTTTCTACAAAATTCAATAAGGCAGAGGTGGAACCTACAAATTCTGCCATTTCTAAAATAGCTTCTTCACTCTCTGGGTGTGCAATTAATTTGGCTGAAGGATTCTCCATTAACTGCATGGCGATTCGCTCAAAAGAAAAAGCTTCATGCACAATGCATACACCATCCCACAAAATCATATCGCGATCTGTTACTTTGTTTAAATACGCACCTAAATTCTTGTCTGGCGCAAAAATAATTTTTTGATCTTCTGGAATTTGTGAAATTATCTGTTTGGCATTTGAGGAGGTTACAATATAATCGCTCTCTGCCTTGGTTCCTGCATCACAATTAATGTAAGTGACCACTACAGCCCCTGGATGTTTTGATCTAAATTCTCTTAAACCCTCTCCGGAACAAGCATCGGCTAAAGAACAACCTGCCAACAAATCGGGTAATACTACTTTTTTTGTAGGATTTAAAATCTTTGCTGCTTCTGCCATGAAATGCACCCCACAGAACAAAATCATATCCGCCTCTGTATTTTGTGCAGCACGAGCCAGTTGCAAACTGTCTCCTAAAAAATCAGCTATATCTTGTATATCTCCTGTTTGGTAATAATGTGCAAGAATTACAGCATTCTTTTCTTTACGTAAACGATTGATTTCGCTTATTAACTCTTCACCCGTCGGGGTCGGTAAATCTAAATATCCTTTAAGTGGTAACGCCTTTTGTGCTTGTTCTAATGTCATTGGAAGTAAACTTATGTGAAGCGTAATTTACCAAAATTTATTCCTAAAAGCATGGCAGCTAAATCAATTTAGAATGAATAAAGAAAGCCTCGTGAAATCAGGAGGCTTTGAAGTTAGCTTAAATTATAAAACACGTAGAAAAAAAACCTTTTTTAATAAACCCTATTCATCGCATCAACCTTAACTACAAAGGCAGAATCTGGATTAGACAAATCTAATATATCTATATCATACCCTTTCCAAGGTATCTTAACAACTTCATAATTTTTCTCAATAGACTCTTTTGGAATATATTTTCTCGTATGATTGGACTTTTCTATTCGTTGTATATATTCATGGTCAGGTCCTATTCTATAGTAAACACCTTTATCAAATATCATATTCGCTTTTCCTTTCAAATAATAAGGGACAACCCTCAATGTATCTTGCCCATGTTTAAGACCAAACAAACCTCCTCTTATTTTATAAATCATCGTATCTCTCTCATTAAAATACAACAAATAAGGTTTTCTTTGATCCGATTCTTTAGTCTCTATTTTCTGCGATTTATTACATGAAAATAATATGAAGAGCATGCTGCTCAGAACAATACATATTAAAATATTTAGGTATGACTTTCTGCCTTTCATTTAAGTTATTTATATATTCTAAATTCCCCAATCCACAGTTCCATATAATTCACTTCAAATGATTCTTAATATTATCTATTTCATATAAATTACCACTGTAATAAATATAGTTTACGCTATATCCTTTGCTTAAATCTCTTGATTGAAATATCAGCTTATAATAATCTTCCACTCTCTTTTTAACTGAAAAAAAGTAATATCGTGTAGGCTTTGAGGGTAACTT
>JBPCUN010000078.1:0-19320 GCA_051011115.1 Weeksellaceae bacterium | reverse complement strand
GAGAATGTCGCTGATCTGCAAAAGGATGCTGTAGCTGTGAAAGAGGTAGATGATAAGTTGACAGTATATTTGACAAAAGTGAAGCGCGTTGGGCAAATCCTTTTAGTTGAATTGCAAACGGATATGAGTTGGACTTTTAAGAGGCTAGAACTTGATGATATAAACTATATAGATGATAGCACAGCCAAAGTTTATGGAGTTTTAAAAGATGATGCTGATAACTATATGGCTAGCCCTATCTCTCGAGGAAAACTTTTACATATTACGGATGGTGCCATAAGTGAATTAAAGTTCCCAGCACCCCCAGCAGGAAGTAAAACGATCACCATCACATTCCCAGAAATAGGAACATTTAGTGAAGTAGAAATTCAAGAATAATAATTTCTAATTTTTGCTGTTGTACGCTTTCAAAACTATCCTATACGCATGATATGTTCTGAGGTGGTTTTATACAATTGTTAATTTCAATTTTCTAAAACTTAGATTGTATGAGAGTGCCAGATAAAAAAGTTTGATTTTATGCGTGGTGAGTGGGTTAATAACATTAATTTAACAATTTCTTTACTTGCTCAATTCGATATTTCTTTATTTTTATCAATCAAAAATGTATAATTATGAAAAATCTAGGTAAAAAAAGTTTGATTTTATGCGTAGTGAGTGGATTAATTACACTATCTGCATGTAAAAAAGAAACAGAAACTAAAGTAGAAGAAACAACACCAGTAGAGGAAACTCAAGTCACCACAGATAACTCAACGGAGGGTGTGACGATAGAAGATCAACAAAAGGAAGAAGATGTACAAGTAGAAAATGAAAACGACATGGGCAGCGGTGCTATTGAAACAAAAGTCGTAGGGGAGAACATAAAGGTACATTTAGAGAAAGTACAGACTGTTGGTCAAATTCTTATGGTTGAGTTTCTGGTGGAACAAGAGGGTTTTGAATTACAAGGGGTAGATGCTTCAGAGATTAACATCATCGATGATGCTACTTCAAAAACCTATGGACTATTAAAAGATGATGCTGGTAATTATATGGGTAGTCCAAAAGCAATTGATGATTCAGAAATAGACTTTAACAAAGGACGTATTAGCTTAAAATTCCCAGCATTACCTGCAGAAAGCAAGACGGTGAGTATTACAGTTCCAAAGGTTGGGACATTTAATGGCATAACAATACAGAAATGATAACAATCCGTAATATCATACTCATTCTATTGTTTACGTTTTTCAATTGTAAAGAAAAGACAGAAACGATAGAGGAAAAAGCAGTAGAAGACACACCATCAGAGGTTGTAGAGAAAGATACCACACCTCAAGTGAAAAATGAGGTAGAGCCTGCAGGGTCTGAAATGAATTATAGTGGTGGGAATTTAAGCGCTACCGGAAGTGGTCTCACAGGTACAATTTCCAGTTTGAATAACATTATAACCATGGATGCCGATGTGCTGTTTGATTATGATAAAGCAAATCTGAAAGCAGAAGCAGAACCATCGCTACAAGAAGTTGCCGATGTGCTTAGAGAAAGAAAAGCGAGTGTCATTGCCATCATTGGACACACAGATTCACATGGTAGTGATGATTATAACGATAAACTATCGGTGAAACGTGCCGATTCTGTAAAGCAATGGTTCTTGGAAAATGGTCTAGATATCGAAATTCAAACAGAAGGTAGAGGGTCCAAAGAACCTGTGGCAAAAAATGAAAACCCAGATGGGTCTGATAATCCAGAAGGTAGAGCCCAAAATCGCAGGGTAGTGATCAAAATTTTAAAGGCAGAAGTGATTGGAGGATAAACATCTCAGAAATGTAAACTATTTTTTTTAAAAATAAACGATTACATACCTTTTTTTATATATTAAAAAAGCTGTCAATCCATAAGATTGGTGGCTTTTGTGTTATATACCTATTAGCCAATAGTATGGTTTATTTGTAAAATTATAAAGCTATAGACTCTTTTAAAATTATTACTTTTGCAGGATAAATGTACCTTATGAATCTTAAAAACCAACTTACCCAACATATATTAGAAGCTTTAGAACATGAATTTAACATTGGTGTAGATAAATTAGAAATTCAAATTACGAGAAAGGAGTTTGAAGGAGATTATACCTTAGTTGTATTTCCATTGGTAAGACAATTGAAATCAAAGCCAGAAGAAGCTGCTAAGAAGATTGGTGATTTACTTGTTCAAAAAGATATCATTGCTGCATACAATGTGGTAAAAGGTTTTTTGAATATGGTATTGAATCGAGAAGCATTTATTACAAATTTATACCAAATTCAATCTGGTAGTTTATCGAATACTGGTAAGAAGTTAATGGTAGAATATTCTTCACCTAATACCAACAAGCCTTTGCATTTAGGGCATGTTAGAAATAATCTTTTAGGATATTCTGTAGCAGAAATTTTAAAGGCAGCTGGGAATGATGTGATTAAAACCCAAATTATAAATGATCGTGGCATTCATATCAGTAAATCTATGCTAGCTTGGAAAAAATTTGGAGAAGGAGAGACACCCGAATCTTCTGGACTCAAAGGAGATCATTTAGTGGGTAAATACTATGTGAAGTTCGATCAAGAATACCGCAAGGAAATTAAAGCATTGATAGAAGAAGGTAAATCCGAAGAAGAGGCTAAAAAAGTGGCTCCTATCTTATTAGAGGCACAGGAAATGCTGATTAAATGGGAAAATAATGATCCAGAGGTGCGTGAACTCTGGGAGAAGATGAATGCTTGGGTTTACGAAGGATTTGATAAGACCTATGCCCGTATGGGGGTGAACTTCGACATGGTACAGCATGAGAGTGAAACCTATGTACTAGGTAAAGATATTGTGAATAAAGGATTGGCATCTGGCGTATTCTTTCAGAAAGAAGATGGATCGGTATGGATTGATTTAACAGAAAATGGCTTGGATGAGAAACTCGTGTTACGTTCAGATGGTACATCTGTTTATATGACACAAGATATTGGAACTGCGATTGAGCGATTTGAGAAATATGACATTGATGGTCTTACATACGTGGTAGGAAACGAGCAAGATTATCACTTCAAAGTTTTATTCTTGATCCTGAAAAAACTAGGATATGAATGGTCTTTTAATCTGCATCATTTATCCTATGGAATGGTAGAACTACCAGAAGGTAAAATGAAATCCAGAGAAGGAACCGTTGTAGATGCCGATGACTTGATGGAAGAGATGAAGCAAACTGCCAAAGACATTGCCGCAGAGGCAGGTAAGTTAGACGGCATGGAAGAAGAGGAAAAAGAAACTCTTTATGAAATCATAGGTTTAGGAGCGCTTAAATACTATATACTAAAAGTAGATCCAAGAAAAAATATATTATTTAACCCAAAAGAAAGTATAGATTTTAATGGAAATACTGGACCTTTTATTCAATACACCTATGTGCGAATACAGGCACTACTCCGAAAAGAAAAACCTACAGCGCACCAAGTAGAAACTTACGAATTTAGCGAAATAGAGAAAGCCATCATTATGCACCTCAATGAGTATGAGGAAACCATAGAAAAAGCGGCATTTGATTTAAGCCCCGCTTTAATTGCTAATTATGTATATGATTTAGTAAAACTATTTAATTCTTTCTATCAAAATCATAGCATTTTCAATGCAGAGAATGATGACATTAAAAATGTGCGGTTATATTTAGCACAAGTCGTAGGAGAGAGAATCAAACATTGTCTAACACTGCTTGGCATAGACACCCCACAACGCATGTAAAGCATAAAACTGATACTCAAGAATATCAAAAAGCCTCTTTCAAAATCAATCGAAAGAGGCTTTTTAAATTAAATATTGCTATGAAAAATTAAATATTTAAATATCTCTATTTAACCAAGAATTTAGCATCCAAGCCGTTTTTTCTTGTCCAGAGATGAAATCACTCATCATCGCATTGGTACCTTCATCATCTAGTTTATCAGATTTATCCAAAATTTCACGTTCAATCACTAGAATTTCTTTTAAAGAATCCAATACGATTTTTACAGTCTCTGTATCCTTAAAAACATTTTTGGCTACAGGAACTTTAGATTCATTTAGATAATCCTGAAATGTATGTAAAGGAGTTTCACCCAGCGTAAGAATTCTTTCTGCCAAATCATCAATCTGCACCTGAGCTTCAGAATACATTTCCTCAAATTTATTATGCAGGTCAAAGAAGTTTTCTCCTTTAATATTCCAATGTACACTACGCAAATTTTGGTAATATACTTGAAAGTTTGCTAAAAGTTTATTCAAGTCTTGAGCAAGCTCCGTAGACTGTGTTGCATCTAATCCAATTGTAGTTAATGACATAATCAATAAATTTTTTAAATTTAACTTATATAGTGCAAAAAACAGCCCAATGTACTTTTATAGGTTAAGAAACTTTGATATATTTATAAAAACAATTTATCTATGACACTTGTTCAATTAGAATACGTTCTAGCGGTTGCAGAAAGTAAAAATTTTACTATCGCTGCAGAGAAAGCCTTTGTAACCCAACCCACGTTGAGTATGCAAATTCAAAAGCTAGAAAAAGAATTGAATATAGAAATATTTGATAGGAGAACTCACCCGATTAGAATCACCCCAATAGGACAAAAAGTATTAGACCAAGCCAAGGTGATATTAAAGGAAGCGAAGCGCATGTCTCATATTGTGAGTGAGCAAAAGAATAGTATAGCAGGTAACTTCATCATAGGTGTTATTCCAACAGTTTTGCCTACCCTAGTACCCTTAATTTATAAGAATTTTACTGCTACATTTCCAAACGCCTCTTTGCAAATAAGAGAAATCAAAACCCAAGATATGATTGCGGCATTAGAGGATGATGAAATCGATTTTGGAATTGCTGTAACACCCGTAGATCATGCAGAAATCATAGAATTACCGCTATACTATGAGCCCATGGTCGCTTTTGTACCAGAAGGACACCGACTGTCTGACCAAGAACAATTAACAGAGTCTGATTTAGATCTCAAGGACTTGCTCTTACTAGAAGAAGGACATTGCTTTAGAAACAACGTATTATCCATTTGTGATATCTACACAGGGAACAATGTCAATGGATTAGCCGTTGATAGCGGGAGCTTCCAAACATTGGTTAAATTAGCGAAAGACGGATTTGGGATGACTATCTTGCCATCGCTGCAAGCAGAAGATTTATCAGAAGAAGATAAGAAACACCTCAAAACCTTCCAAGAACCCGCTCCTACCAGAGAAGTAAGTTTGGTGTACCATCAATCACAGCTAAGATTACGTTTCGTAGAAGAACTACGTAATTTGATCAAAAGCGTGGTAAGAGGTAAAATCTTTATGGAATCTGATCGAAGAACCCTTCCTGTTTTGAAGGTTAAAAAGTAATCATATTGTATTTCATATCAGAAAACCGACTCTACAAAGAATCGGTTTTTTTATAGATAAAAGCTTCATCATCAAGTAGAACATTAATTTTTTTAGGAGCCAAGAACCCGCTTTTCGTTGCAATTCCGCAGGCTGTGGCTTATAAAATATCGGCATGCCAAGAGCTTCCTCCAGTCGCTTTGGTATCCCGCATTTTATGAACGCCCCAGCCTTTACGGGATTTCCACTTCAATCGGGGCTATAAATCATGTGTTGTTTATTGCATAATGATAATTATATCTTTTATAATTTGAGAAATGCTAAAAATAATATGAGGTGCGTTATTAAAATTACTTTAATTGAACCCAAGTGTTGATAAAATTATATAAATTAGAGTATGGTTTAATTTAAATCTAGAAATCATGAAAACAAAAATCTTTTTATTTAGCTTATTAGCCTTATGGCTATTTACTGCTGGGTCATGCAACGATGACGATGACAACGGTGACCGACTGCCACCTATTACCCAAACGGGAGCCAATACCGCAGGGTATAAATTGGATGGAAAAGTGATTTTACCGAGACAAGAAATTTCTTGGGTTTATGGTCCATCCTATGGAAAAGGTCCTCTTCAAGGAAATCTTAATGATAAAGTTTTAGAATTATCTATTTTTAATTACTTAAAAATTTCAAACCCACCTATCAAAGGTATTTCAAAAGAGTTAATTATAAATATTAATGTGCATAATGATTCTATTTCATTTCATTTAGATAAAGGTACTTATGGTAATATGGTACCTGAATATAGTAAATATTCTATGATAGAAGGAAATTTAAACTTCTTAAAGAAAGATGAGAATTCCGGTATCTATGCCGGTACATTTAATGCAAAATTAAAAGAAGAAAAAACCGGTGAGATTTTAAATATTACAGACGGCAGGTTTGATATTAACCTTAATACACTAAATAAAGACTAATTATTATGAAAACAAAAATTTTATTTACCCTAATAGCCTTTTGGCTATTTACCGCTGGGTCCTGTAACGATGATGATGATGATGATGGTAACCGTTTACCTTCAATCACACAAACCGGAGCTAATACCGCAGGATATAAATTGGATGGAAAAGTGATTATACCTGATAAAAAATTATCTTGGACGTCTGGACCTTCTCCGAGTAATCCTTTAAAAGGAGATATATTGAATGATAGTTTATTTATCTCTATTTTTAATGAGGAAGAAAAAAATGATGATATTATAAAAAGTATTACTAAGAAGTTATATATAGAAACGTCATTAAGAAATAATAGCTTCTTTAAATGTTATATGAAGAAATCAATATATGGCGAGATGATTCCAGAGCACCAAAATTATTCTATGATAGAAGGAAATTTAGACTTCTTAAAGAAAGATGAGAATTCCGGAATTTATGCTGGTACATTTAATGCAAAATTAAAACATGAAGAAACAGGTGAAATATTAAATATAACAGATGGTAGATTTGATATTAATTTAAATACACTAAATAAAGACTAATGTTATGAAAAACATTTTATTAGTTTTTACATTCTTCTTTTTCCGAATATCGATTGTGTAAATAGTTAGTTTAAAATTCATATTTAACTATTTGATAATTTTCGTTTTAGCATTCTATCTTTTTTAAGTTTTAACTTTATTTTAAATTTTGATAATTAATTGATATGAAAAATCTTGTTTTATTCCTTATGGTTGCATTTAGCATATGCTCTTGCAACGACGACGATGACAACATAAATCCCAATGTGCTCCCACCTGCCACTCAAATTGGCGCCAATACAGGTGGCTGTTTAGTTGATGGCGAGGTTTGGGTAGCTAAGAAAAATTACAACAAAGTAAGTGGAGGAGCTGGAACGGCTATTATTTATAATACAGATGGAGGAGGATATCTTTTTAAATTACCATTTGAAGGAATATCAAACTCAACATATGGAGACCAAAGAATAAAAATATTCATTAAAAACGATATAGAATTATCAAAAAAGGATTATAACATCTTTGAAGGTTTTTTTTATAGAGATAACACGTATTATATTATTGATAAAGGAGTAGTTTCCTTTACTAAATTTGATGTGCAAAATAAAATTGCCTCTGGAGAGTTCAATTTTACTGCTATAAATGAAAATGATAGTACTGAAATGGTCTCAATAACTCAAGGAAGATTTGATAACAAATTCATTAATTTAATTAGTCAACCACAACCATGAAAAACATTTTATTAATTTTACAATAAATCATCATGATAAAGTAAATCATGTTTTCATCAATCTACAAAGCCGTTTCAATTCAATTGAAACGGCTTTGTTATTTAATTAGGATTTAAAAATTTAATCTATTTTTTCAAATCTAGTGTATGGTTGCAACACTTCTGGGATGTGGATGCCATCTTCTGTCTGGTTATGCTCTAAAATGGCAGCTAAAATTCTTGGCAATGCAAGGGAGCTACCATTTAAGGTGTGACAAAAACTTGTGCCATTTTCATGTTTATATCTTAATTTCAAACGATTGGCTTGGAAGGTTTCAAAATTAGAAACAGAACTTACTTCTAGCCATCTTTCTTGTGTCTCTGACCATACTTCAAAATCAAAAGTAGAGGCTGCAGCAAATCCTGTATCTCCACCTGCTAAATGCAATACCCTATACGTAAGGCCTAATTCCTTTAGAATTCCAGCCACATGATTTTTCATTTCTTCTAATGCCGCATAAGAGTTTTCTGGTTTCTCTATTCTTACTATTTCTACCTTATCAAATTGGTGCAATCGATTCAATCCTCTTACATCTTTACCGTAAGAACCTGCCTCTCTACGGAAACACGGCGTATAAGCGGTCATTTTTACTGGGAAATCTTTCTCTTGCATCAACACGTCGCGGTAGATATTCGTTACAGGAACCTCAGCCGTTGGAATCATATAAAATCCATCTAAAGGAATCTCATACATCTGTGCTTCCTTGTCTGGCAATTGACCCGTACCTCTTGCAGAAGCTTCATTTACCATGAGTGGTGGTAAAACTTCTTGGTATCCAGCGTCCGTGTTTTTATCTAAGAAATAATTTATCACTGCACGTTGTAGTTTTGCACCTTTACCTTTATACACAGGAAATCCGGCACCCGTGATTTTAGTACCCAATTCAAAATCAATGATATCATACTTAGAAGCTAACTCCCAATGCGGTAGACCTGCGGTATTTTTTTTCTCTCCGTAAGCATCTACTTCCACATTATCCTCTTCGGTCATTCCTTCTGGCACACTAGCATGAAGTGCGTTAGGCAATTCAAAAAGCATTTGATCTAGATCTTCCTTATGCTTATTAAGTTGTTCTTGTAATTGTTTAGATTTCTCCTTTAAATCAGAAGTCTTTGCTTTTAGTTGATTGGCTTCTTCTGCTTTTCCAGCTTTATATAATTCACCAATCTTTTTAGAAAGTTGATTTGATTCTGATAAGATATTATCTAATTCAAATTGAACCTTTTTACGGTTGTCATCTGATGCTAAAATTCGATCTAAAACGGTTAAATCTTTGATTCCTCTTTTTTGGAGTCCAGCAATTATTCTCTCCTTGTCCTCTCTAATGTCTGTAACTAAAAGCATATGGTATGATTTGTTCATGACAAAAATAACCAAATATCTTAAGGCATAAAAGGAAAAGCCTATCAAGGATGGTTTTTAAATTAGAAATTTAAATAATAAAGCTTAGGGCAAGAAATAGAATGACTTTAAAATTGAAGTTGTGGCGGTTTATTTTTAATTAAATTTCATTAAATATCGGGGATATTTTAAGGATTTACCTAAATTTGTGGAAATCAGTATGAACAAAATATATCAAATGAAAAAAACTTTATTTAGTGTATGCTTTGCGTTTTTAAGCGTATTTACATGGGCAGACGAGGGAATGTGGTTAATGACTTTTATTGAAAGGCTTAAGTACAGTGATTGGGAAAAAGAAGGTTTAAACTTAACACCAGAAGAAATTTATAGTGTTAATAATTCTAGTTTGAAGGATGCTATCGTACAGTTTGGTGGTTTCTGTACTGGGGAAATGATTTCTGATCAAGGATTGATTCTTACTAATCACCACTGTGGTTATGGAGTAATCGCAGAACTTTCTACAGAAGAGCATGATTACTTAAAAGACGGTTATTGGGCTTATGATAAGTCTCAAGAATTAAAACCAGAAAGCTTATATGTACGTTATTTAGTGCGTATGGATGATGCAACTGATCGTGTTTTGAAGGTGTTAAATCCAAACATGACAGAAGCACAGCGACAAGAAGCTATCCGTACGGAGTTTGAGAAAATTGAGAATGAAAATAACGAAGGAGGTAAATATGTAGTTGAGGTAAAATCTTTCTACGGTGGTAATGAATTTTACTACTTCGTGTATCAAGATTATACCGATGTACGTTTTGTAGGGGCTCCTCCATCATCTGTAGGTAAATTTGGAGGTGATACAGATAACTGGGAATGGCCAAGACATACAGGTGATTTTTCTATGTTTCGTGTATATGCAGATAAAGATGGAAACCCAGCGGAATATTCTGAAAATAACGTTCCATTAAAGCCAAAACATTCATTACCAATCAAAGTAAGTGGTGTAAAACCAAATGATTTTGCAATGACAATCGGGTATCCTGGTAGTACAGACCGTTATATGTCATCTTTTGGGATAGAACAAGCAGTTAATGTAGAATATCCAGCTTGGGTAGATGCAGCCAATACAGCTATGGTTCAGATGAAAAAGCACATGGATAAATCGGATGCAATTCGTCTGAAGTATGCTTCTCAATATTCTAGCCTTGCTAATTATTGGAAGAATAGAATTGGTATGATTGAGGCGTTGAATAAATTGAAAACCGTAGATAAGAAAAAAGGTTACGAGGCAGATTTTGCAAAATGGGCCAAGGATAATCCAGCATATGGTAAAGTATTGAGTAATATAGAAAATTATTATAGCAACTCTAATGCTTATGTAAAAAATAGAACATACATCGTTCGAGGATTCTTAACAGGTAGTCAATTATCACTAGCGCCTTATAGAATATTGAACATGTACAATGCTTATACAGAACAATCAGCAGAAGATAGAGCGAAAATGCTTCCTAAGATTAAAGAAGAAATCAATGGTATGTATGAGGGTATGGAAACTGCTGCAGAGCTCGATATCTTAACGGCTTTATTAAATGTATATGATCAGAATATTCCTGAAGCAAATCAAATAGATCAAATCAAATACATTAAAGAGAATTATAATGGATTTGAAGCGTTTGCTCAAGAAGTAGGAGCTAAGTCTATTTATACAAGTGCAGATAAAGTGATCGCTGCATTTGAAGAAGATGATAAGGGAGTGCTAGTTGGCGATATTTTAGCACCATTCTCTAATAGTTTAATAGCTGCTTATAGAGCTAAGCCAGAGGACATCGCAAAACTTGAAACAGCATATCAGAAGAACTATCGTTTATTTATTGATGGATTACGTAAAACATATCCAAACAGAGTATTTTATCCAGATGCAAATTTCACAATGAGATTAAGTACTGGTAAAGTAGTTGGATTACCAGAGCATCCGTTTAGAGCAAGTGATACTCCAGAGAACTATTACACCACATTGAAGGGAACTATGGCTAAGTATATGCCAGGTAATGAAGAGTTTGATATTAAATTAAAACTTATCAGATTATATAATACCAAAGATTTTGGTAGATGGGCGAATGAGAAAGGTGAATTACCAGTAAACTTTCTTACAGACAATGATATTACAGGAGGTAATTCTGGATCGCCTGTAATTAGTGGAGATGGTGAGTTAATAGGATTAGCCTTTGATGGGAACTGGGAAGCCATGTCTGGTGATATTGAATTCGAGAAAAATCTTCAACGAACAATTAATGTGGATATTAGATACGTATTATTTATTATAGATAAATATGCAGAAGCTACTAACTTGATAGATGAGATGAACCTTGTGGAATAAATCCAGTCTATTATAGTCAAGAATAAATTCCTTTTTCTACCCTAGAAAAAGGAATTTTTTTATTAATAACTTTGCCAGATGCATAAAAATGATTTTATATACAGAACTTGGCCTTTTCTATTCATCGGTTTTATATATATATTGATAGGTATGTCTTTGACTAAATATTATGGTACAGAGGCATTACATTTACTTTTGAATAACTATAATACACCTTTTGCAGATATATTTTTTAAATATTTTACAAGATCAGGCGAGTTTATATTTGGAACCATTGTATTGATATCTGTCGTTAAATGGATGAAATACAGGGATTTATTAGTTATTATATCCTCTATTATCCTTCAAACTATCATCGTAATGGGGCTCAAAAGAACGTTTTATATAGATCATTGGAGGCCAGGTTATTATTTTCAAGAAAAAGGAATTGATCTACATTTAGTAGAGGACTTCAAACAAGGAATTACGTTTACGTATCCCTCTGGGCATTCGGCTACCGCCTTTATGTTGTTCTTATTTTTAGCTTTGCTAACCACAAAACGTTGGTTGCAATTGTTATTGGGCTTTTCGGCCATTCTTACTGCTTATTCTCGGATATACTTATCTCAACATTTTATGGAAGATACCGTTGCGGGAGCCTTAATAGGTATGTTTACCGTTATCTTTTCCTATTATTTACTATATTTCCGCAGACCTGAAAAACTGGATCGGTGGATTATAAAAAGAAAAATAAACCGCTAAAGTCTCTTGGATCAATTAACATGCACGTAATATGCGTAACGATTTGTTAATGAACTTAATGTTTAGGAAACTTTAATTTAAAATTGTGGTAAACTATTTCTTTTAATTATCAATTAATTTCATCCCATGGAATTAAATTTTAAAAGCGTTAGTCACTTTTTGTTGCTATCCCTCATATTTATAATTATAGGGTTGATTTTTTGTGTTACAAACGAAAAGATAGCTTTACACTTATTGATTAATGAATATCATAGCCGTTTTTTGGATATCTTTTTTAAAAATATAACGACAGTGGGGGATGGAGCGTTTGCCTTAATCCTATTACCTTATTTATTATTTTATACCAAAAGTAGAAATTTTATATTAAGTTTAAGCACTTGTTTACTTGCTGGAGTTTTTGCTCAGTTTTTTAAAAAAGTTGTTTTTACCCACTCCTTCAGACCTTCTAAATTGATTCCGTTGGATCAATTACATATAATAGAAGGTGTCCAACTTCACACTGCACATGCATTCCCCTCAGGGCACACAACGTCTGCCTTTGCATTCTTTATCTTACTGTCCTTTTTATTTGCTAAAAATAGATTCTCCCAATTAATTTTCGGGTTTTTAGCCATTGTTGTAGGGTTTTCTAGGGTTTACTTGTCTCAGCACTTTTTAGGCGATGTTGTATTTGGTGCAAGCTTAGGTATATTAGCTTTTGTAATTTCAACATTACTTGTAAATCAACTAAATTATGAGTTTCTAGATAAGCGACTATTAACTCTAAAACCTGCACAACAAAAGGTTCTTTTGAGTTTGAGAAAAAGATTTGCTGGGCGTAAGATTTATTAAATTATATTTAAGAAAATTACATAATTAGGAACTAATTTATTAACTATATTTACATAGAGTTTTTATTTTAAACCTAAATCCTAACCTGAAAATTGTATATAAATATGAGTGAATTAACCAAAGATGAGCAGTTTTTTTGGAATGCGATAGAAAAAAACAATGAACATAAAGACGCACATTGGAGTGAATATGATATAGATAATCATATAGAGCAATTGACTCATTATCTATCTACGTATGATAAGGATATCTTGATTAAGTTTGAGATAACTTTACAAGAAAAATTAAAAGCACTATATACCGCAGAAATTGCAGAGCTTAACATCATTTTAGAAAATAAATTTACCAAACAAGGAGATAGATATGTATTTGACGATTATATGTCAGAGGATGGGTTTCTATATTTTCGTTGTTGGTTGCTGTTAAAAGGTAAAGCATTGTATGATGATCTTTTAGCAGATATTCAAAGTTTTGTAAGTGGAGATTATAGTTTTGATATTGGTGATGTGTGGGCAGAAGGCTTATTAAATGTAACCGATGATGCTTATGCTATCAATCATGATAACGAAGATGATTCAGAAATTAGAGATGCTGTATATCAATTACGACCAGAGATAAATTATGATGCTGGAGAAACAGTAGTGAAGCGAAAATTATATGCAGGTAATGAATTGCAAGCTGCCTATCCAGATCTAGTTGCAGAGATTATTGATTTAAAGTCAGAGGAAAGTCTATAAACATCATAGGACTTATTTGTTGCTGAATCTGGCACGAAACGCTCTTTTTTGTTTTTCCCTATCTATAAGTAATTGGGTAATTACATCACTAGACCTACGATTTTTGTTTTCTGATAAGGCTTGCTTAATTTTCTCTTCAGAGACATCTACCCGATAGAGGATATGAAGCAATTGATTAAAATCGTATTGAATTAAATATTCAATATGTTTGGCAATTGCTTCAAATTGTTTATCATAAGCTAGATCATCATTCATTTCTAAATGAAAAAGATCTTTTGAAACCTTTTGAAGTGATAAATATTCTTCTGAATTATTCCCTTTCTCTTTCATTATTTCAAGATAAGTTTCGTTATATTTAATTTACTTTAAATTTAATCATATCTATTATAAAACAAAAACTAGCATAGTCCATGACTCAAGAAGAATTAAAAAAATTGCAACAACATCTCAAGAATCCTAACGGGATAGATGGTATACGCATGGGCAAGAAGATGAATGCATCGAATGCTAAGATGATCACCAATTCTATCCGTTTTTTAGATTTAAAACCAAAACAAAAAGTATTGGAAATTGGACATGGAAATGGTGGCCATGTACCAGAATTTTTCAAAATAGTTCCTAATTTAGAATTTCAGGGTTTAGAAACTTCAGAAACCATGTGGCGCGAAGCTCAAAAGGAAAATCAAAAATTAAATGCTACTTTTCATTTATACGATGGGGTAATTATTCCATTTGATGAGCATACATTTGATAGAATTATTTCAGTAAATACCCTATATTTTTGGTCAGACCCACAGAAGATGCTGAGTGAAATAGCACAAACTTTAAAACCAAAAGGATTAGCTGTTATCACATTTATGCTAAAATCCTTCATGGAAAATTTATCTTTTGTAGGAGAAGAGTTTAATCTTTATGAAAAAGAAGACTTTGTAACTTTAATAGAAAATTCAAACTTAAAAATCATTGATTCTAAGGAACAGACGGAGCAAGTAAAAAGTAAATCGGGAGAAATGGTAGAGAGAAAGTATTGTATTATTAAATTAAGTAAGTAGAACTACTATAGTTGCATAGACATGAAAACACTTAAACTAGCATTAGTAGAATTTGAAATTGTCTGGGAAAATCCAACAGAAAACTTTGAAAAGTTAAATCAAATGTTAGAGGGCGTAGAGGCGGATATTTTCTTTTTGCCAGAAATGTATTCTACAGGATTCACTATGAATCCAGAAAAGCTCGCAGAACCAGAATTTGGGCCTTCATTTAACTTTCTGCAAGAAAAAGCGATAGAGAAAAATGCAGTTTTTGTGGCGAGTGTCCCTACCAAATCAGGGAGTCAATATTATAATCGTTTATCTTGGGTAGAGCCTAATGAAACTTTTATACAATATGATAAGCGACATTTGTTTACGCTTGTGGGTGAGGAGAAACATTATACCGCTGGTAGAGAAAGAAAGGTTATTTCTTATCAAGATTGGAAACTGATGCCACAAGTTTGTTATGATTTACGCTTTCCTGTTTGGGCTAGGAATGATATGAAGTATGATTTAATTTTCTATGTGGCAAATTGGCCAGAAATCAGGTCATACCCTTGGATCCAATTATTAAAAGCTCGAGCTATCGAAAATCAAGCGTACGTAGTGGGAGTGAATCGAATTGGAAAAGATGGCAATGGTATTTCACATGCTGGGGATAGCATGGTTTATGATCCCTTAGGGAAAGAAGTTGCGCATGAAGAGCAAAACGGTATTTTGCTATTTGAGGTAAATAAAGAAATCCTGCAGGAAATTAGAAATAAATTCCAATTTTTGCAGGATCAAGATAAGTTTAGATTGGAAGATTTAGATTATAATTAAGTAGAAGTTACTGTTGGATCTTCAGACCAATTATTCTGTACTTTTAGCCATTGTTCTATAATATCTCTTACGCATCCTTTTCCACCATTTACTTGGGAAACATATAAAGCCATTGTTCTAATTTCTGGCGCAGCATCCTTTGGGCAACAAGGTAACCCTACCATATGCATCACCTCTAAATCTGGAATATCATCTCCCATATAAGCTACATGGTCAGCATCCAAATCATATTTAGCAAGGAAATCTTCTAAATCATCTTTTTTGTAAGAAGAACCTAAATATATATCGGTAATTCCCAATCCATTCAATCTCTTTTTTACAGATTCATCCTTTCCGCCTGTAATCACGGCAATTGGATATCCTTTTTTAATCGCCAATTGTAATGCATAACCATCCCGTGTATTCATAGTTCTTGTCATGCTACCATCAGGCATTAATATTACGCTACTATCCGTTAAGACACCGTCGACATCTAATACAAGCGCTTGGATCTCGTTTAATTTAGCTTTATAATTCATCATGATAAGTTTTAGTAATAGATTGGCTAATTCTCTGGTATAAGTCTAGGTAAAAAGAGTTATCAATAAGTCCCTCATGTTTCTCCAAAACTAATTGATCATTGCGTTTCGCAGGCCCCGTTTGCGCCTCTTTAGGAGATAGCTCTTGAATTTTAGCTGCGGTTTCTTCTATTAGAGGGATGATATGGTCAAAAGACATGCCTGCTTTTTCTACCATTTGTTCTGCGATATAATACATGTGATTCACGAAATTTCCAGCCCATACAGCAGATAAATGAAGTTGTGCTCTTTGTTTAGAGTCTGTAATATATACACGGCTAGATATACGACTGGCTAGCTTCTGTAACATGGCGGCATCCTCATCGTTTGATGCTTCTATATAGAATGGAATTTCATCATATTCTAATTCTCTGCCTTTAGAGAAAGTTTGTAATGGGTATAATACTCCATATCGCTCATGCCTCTTTAGCACATCCATAGGGACTGCACCAGAAGTATGCACAACCAATGCATCATCAAAAGGTATATGCATCGATAACTCGCTAATTGCGCTATCAGATGATGCAATTACATAGATATCCGCCCGATCTAGTTCAGATATCTTATCCGTAAATTGGATTCTATTCGCCTCTCCAATAGATTGAGCTTTGTGTAAAGTTCTATTATATATTTGCTTTACTTCAATAGTATTCTCTACAAACGCTCGCGCTAAATGGTGGGCTACATTGCCAGCACCCAATATAGTTACAGTAGACATGATTTATGATTATTTGTTATGAATCACGAATATACAACTATGGTTTAACCATAGGAAACTTTAATTGTCTGATAAATTAGAAGATTAACAAAATTTTAACTTTTCATGTGAAACGCTTTCTATGGAAAAGATACCTATACCATATTAAGAAGAATTAAAGATAAATTTTTAATATGCTGTAACAACTACTTTGTTTTGCATACTAATGGGTTAAACATAAACATATCAAACATGAAGAATTCGATTAAAGTACTTGGTGTCTGTTTGCTGTTATCACAAACAGGTTTTGCGACCAGTCTTGAGGTTGGCACTATAGATTATTCTGAACGGATAGCTAACTTAGGAGCTGTAGAAGGTGTTGTCTTAGATGCTAATGGGTTGCCAATCGCTTATGCCTCTGTAGAAGTTTTTAAAGGGGATACCTTAATAGATGGTACACTTACCGATGGGGATGGGAAGTTTAGCCTGTCAAATATTGACTTCGGAACCTATAGTTTGAAGATTACGGTGGCTGGAATGAAGCCTTATACGCAAGAAATTACCATTACATCAGATAAGTCTGATTTAGGAAATATTACCCTGAATCAAGATATAATTCAGTTAGATGAAGTGAGTGTTAGGGGAGAAACTTCTAAAATTACCACGCAGATAGACAAACGTGTTATAGAGGTTGGTAAAGATTTAGTGAGTGCTGGGGCTACTGCAGGAGATGTGTTGAATAATATTCCATCACTAAATGTAGATCAACAATCAGGTGAATTATCTTTAAGAGGGAATAGCAATGTACGGGTATTTTTAGATGGGAAGCCAAGCAGTATGCCACCTAGTGAACTTTTAAAAATGCTTCCTTCAAATTCTATTGAAAAAGTTGAAATCATTACTAATCCATCAGCTAAGTATAATCCAGAAGGAAACTCAGGAATCATCAACATCATTACGACCAAAGAGAAAAGAAAAGGGTATAATGTGGGGTTAAATGCTGGATATCAACATGGGAGAGAAAATCGATATAATGGATCTATCAATACCAACTGGAATACAGGAAAACTAAATCTTTTTGCAAATTACAGCGGTAATTTTGGTAAAAATAATTTCTACGGAGGGTTTGATAATAAAACTACAGGATTGAATCAAGATATGAATTTAGACTCTGATAACAATTCTCAATTAGTAAAAGTGGGCTTTGATTGGTTTATAAATGATGAAAATGCTTTGACTATTTATACCAATCAAAGTTTTAGAGATTCGGAAATGACAATTAATTCTGTAATTAATAAGTTGAGTGATAATTCAAACTTTAAGGATTTATCCTTAACAGAAGTTGAAACAAGGAATGAAGATTATAGTTTAAATTATAAGAGAGATTTTGAAAAAGAAGGGCATAGTGTAGAGTTAGATGCTTTTTATTCCATATCTAATGGAGACGAAGACACTCATTTTAACTGGGAAACAGCCTTACTGAATTTAAATAACACCACTGTTGCTGATAAACTTAGATACTATAATCAAAATCAAGATCAAGAGATCACTAATACCCGCATCAAGTTAGATTACACCGTTCCATTCATGGAAAAGGGCTCGATTGAAGCTGGGTTAAACTACGAGCAAGAAGGCACAGAAAGCACGATGTTGACTACCCAATATTTGCCAACCTACGATAATATGGGGCAATCGGTAGGAGCTGTAGAAGGACAAGATACATATTTTGATTTTACAAGAGATATCATGGCTGGTTACATCAACGTTAAATATCAATTCGATAAATTAGGTGCACAGATTGGATTACGCGGAGAGCAAGTAGACCTTAAAGCAGATGTTGCATTATATGGTAGTGCTGATATAGCAGATGACAAAAGCCAAATAGATAGAGATGATTTTAATTTTTATCCTTCCGTATTTTTGACTTATCAAGCTACAAAGGCAGATCAATTCAGTATCAATTATAGCAGAAGAGTAGATAGACCTGGTATTTGGTCATTAAGCCCTATTAGACAATGGCAAACCGCTACGACGAGACAAGAAGGAAACCCGAATTTAAAACCACAGTTTACAGATTCTTATGAATTAGGTTATATGCATACTATTGGCAGAAAGGGATCTATTAATGCCTCTGTATTCTATCGTAAAATTCATGATGAGATGAGTCGTTTCGCCTTTGTAGATGAGGTAAATCCCAACATTACTGTGATGAGAAGAGATAATGTTGATGATAATTCTAGCTATGGGGCAGAGGTTTCTTGGTATTATAAAGCTACTAATTGGTGGACAATGAATGGGGGTTTAAATATGTATAAAGCTACTTTAAAATCTTCTATGGGAACCTCTGGGAAAACTTTTGAAGTTGATGCGACCAATTTTACAGGAAGGTTAAGCAATGATTTCACCTTAACACCAACCTTGAAATTACAATTATTCACTATGTATATAGGGCCAGAGGATAATTTACAAGGAACCCGAGAATCTATGTTCCGTCAAGATATTGGACTTAGAAAATCATTCTTGAATCAGAAATTAAATATCACAGCTAGGT
>JBPCUN010000077.1:0-21869 GCA_051011115.1 Weeksellaceae bacterium | reverse complement strand
ATGTATACCCCATTGTTAGGTTATTTAATTTGAAATAACTTCCGTCTTCTACATAATAACTAGAAGGTCTAATGTTATTGTTAGGGTCATCAAGAGATAAACGTGGAATATCACTATGGTTGTCTGGTGTCCATGCATTTAATATTTCTTCAGACTTATTATAAGCTGCTTGATTAAAGAAATGTAATTTATACTTGGTTAAATTATATATGTCATTCCCAAAACTACCATTAAAAAATAAGCCTAAATCAAAGCTTTTATATTTAAAATTCAAGTTTAATCCAAGGGTAAAATCTGGGTGTGGAGAACCAATAAAAGTTCTATCTTTATCATCCAAAACGCCATCATTGTTTATATCCTCAAATCTTATATCCCCAGGTTTTGCCTGCGGCTGAACCCCATGCGAAGTAACCTCTGCTTCTGAGTTAAATATACCGTTTGCAACAAATCCATAAAAAGAACCAATTGGCTCTCCAACTGCACTTCGAGAAACCTCTTGATCAAAATTAACGGTGTGTAACGTAGAACTCGGTATAGCTAAATATTCTACTGAATTTAAGCTTTTAAGCTCATTCGTATAGGTAGAAAAGTTTAATCCAATATTATAATTAAAATCATTATTAGAATTTTTATAGTTGGCCATAAATTCAAATCCAACATTACTCATTTCGCCATCATTAATCCACATTCCATCATTAGTACCACCATATGTTAAAGGTACCGTTGTGAATACAAGAATATCATCTGTTACTTTGTTATAATAATCAGCAGTTATGGTAAGTTTATCCTCAAACAACCCTAAATCTAAACCTAATGATGTTTGAGAGGTGGTTTCCCATTTTAAGTCAGGGTTAGCGATTCGGGAAGGTGTAAGTCCTGTAACAACAGAATTTTGAGTACCGTCAATATCGTAATTAGAATTAGATGCATTACTTACATAACTATCAACTGTAGAATACGGTGGGATTTCTTGATTACCTGTCTGCCCCCATCCTAATCTCAACATTAATGAAGAAATGAAATTATCTTCAAAGAAATCTTCTTTATCTATTCTCCAACCAGCAGAAAATGCAGGAAAGGTTCCATATTTATTATTTGAAAGTCTAGAAGTTCCATCTCTACGAACAGTAGCTGTCAATAAATATCTTTCTAGATAATTATAATGCAACTTACCAAATACAGAATTTAATTTCCATTCGAATGCATCTCCACTATTTAATTGATTTTCTGTTCCGTAATTGAGATACCAAAAATTTTGATCCTCATACAGAAAATCTTGTCTCGAGGCACTAAAGCCTTCAGAATAATATTGAACAGCTTCTTGCCCAATTAGGATATCAAAGTTATGTGCACCAAATTTATTAGTATAATTTAATGTATTTGACCAAGTGAGTTGGTAGTTGAAATTGTTATTAGTATTTAACGAATTTGTATTATTAGAACTTAAAATTTCATCAAAAGTAGGATTAAAACCTCTGTAATTACTGTTTTCAAAGTCAATCCCCAAAGAAGTATTAAAAGTAAAGTCAGAATATTCTGCTTGAGCATAAATATTTCCAATTAATCTTAAAAACTTTCGGTCATTATCTTTATTTCTATATAGTCTTCCCATTGGGTTACTCAAATCATTTAAGGGATTACCTGCATATTGTCCATTAATATCTTTGACTGGCACAATAGAAGGAAATTGCATGGCATCATAAACTATACTTCCTAGTGCGCTGTTCGTTCCCACGCTAACTTTTTTTGTTAAGCTAGCATTTAAATTCTGTCCAAAAGTGAAAATTTGACCAACTTTATAATCTGTATTTATTCTTGCTTGGAACCTTTCGAAACCAGTATGCCTAATTATACCTTCTTGTTTTAAATAGCCTAAACCGAAATACTGCTTGCCATTTGTTCCTCCTCTTTGTAATCCTAAATTATAAGATTGTATCATAGCGGGATCAAATATTTCATCAACCCAATCTGTATCACCTGAAGCTATAGTTTGTTCGCTATTTAGCCATTGTGGAATGACAGGTGAACTACCATCTCCATATATATCGTTACTTATATTAATTCCATCGTTACTCGCAGCTTTCCATAAAACCTCACCATATTCTTGTGCAGAAAGCATATTTGGTAAATTAAAAGCTTCTTGCACACCAGCATAGCCATCAAATGAGAACTTAATTTCATCATTTGAACCTCCATTTTTTGTAGTTATAACTACAACACCATTCGCTGCTCTTGCACCGTATATAGATGCAGAAGCTCCATCTTTTAAAACTTGTAAAGATTCAATATCGTTTGGGTTTATACTATTTAATCCATTACTGACTGGTACACCATCTATAATTACTAAAGGATCATTGCTATTAATGGTACTAAAACCTCGTATTCTAATAGAATTACCACCTCCTGGTGAGTTATCACTCATTATGTTTACCCCAGCCAATTTACCTTCTAACATTTCTGTCACATCTGATTTAGGTAAGTTTTTTATCTCTTCTGGTTGAACACTCGCAATGGCTGCTGTAATATTTTTTCTTTTCTCTTTAGAATAACCAGTAGCAACAACTTGGGATAGCGTTATATTACCAGGCTCAAGTTGAATCTCATAAAAATCTTGATTAGATAAAACTATCTCCTTTGATTTATATCCTAAATACGAAATCGTTATCGATTTCACATCCCCACCAACTTCAATTTCAAACTCACCATTAGAATTAGTGTAGGTTGAATTACCATCCCCGCTTTCGACAGTTGCATCATACAATGGAAATCCATTTTCATCTAAAACTACTCCAGTAATAATTCTATCTTCTATTTGATTAATAGTACTATAGATAGTAACCTTTTCTATAGAAGCAAAATTCAATGGAGATAACAGAAATAAGCTAGCCGTGCAAACATTCAATAGGCATCTCTTCATAAGATTATTTTTTGCAAAGCTAATCTATGGTAGAATTTGGATTGTTATTGAATTATTAATAAAAAGTAAATAAAATGTTATCAAACCACCTTCAACTTTAAAGTAAATGTTAATTATGGCTACTCGTTACTAAAATTTAATGTATTTAATATAATTTACTTGAATTACCCATTATAAAAGGAACATCCATCTATATCATGTTTGAAATATTATCTTTTTCGAATTAAAATTATTATAGTTCCAGACTAAACTAATATTACCTTATTTTAATATTATCACCATCAGAATATACTGTAAAATAGAAATATAACATTCTTTGGCTGCATCATAATATTTTAAAGTCGTAAACCAAAACTTTATGAAAGTTTTTAATATAAAAAACCTCCAAAATGGAGGTTTTCTAACTAGATATATTACATGTTCCAATTTATGGAATGATTCTATCCTCTTCTACATTAAATGTTTTAGTTTCTATATATTCTTTACCATATCTATCCGTAGCTTTTATAGTTATAATATGCTCACCAACTTCTAAATTATTTGGTAGTCTTGCACCCCAGATATGAGAACTTATCTGTGGATTTGATGGTCTTCTACCCTCCAATAATTTATCCGTCTCATCCCACTTCATGACACTTTTTGCATAATTCCAATCATAATCATCAGACTGACGCATAGGTTCAAACTCATTTTCATCAATCTTATATTCTACCTTGTCACCAGACCCTCCCATAAAAAAGTTAACCATTACATTCGCACTTGTTCTTCTTTTATTAGGAATAACCTTAGGCATATAAACTTCCATTTGATAATCCTTTGATTGATTATAAACTTTATAATTAGCCACATATTGATTACCAGAAATCTCCAACGTAGCATAACCTCGTGGTGTACCATCTCTCATAGTACCTACTGGAACACCTATTTCATCTTTTTCACCACTATACCAATCACCAGACGTTGTCCCTACATTATATTCATGAATTAGGTTTTCACCATAATAACCTACATCTTCACCATAATACAGTTGTTGTTGAATGTGTGTATGTGCAGTTAATAATAAGACATTTTTAAAAGGTTTTAATATATCAAAAAATGCTTGGCGATCTTCTGGTCTAAAGTTTTCTCCATCATCTAAATATAGAGGGATATGCATGCTAATCACAACTAGTTTATCGGTATCTATATAAGAAAGATTATTCCTTAAGAAATCTAATTGATCTTGTCGGAAACCTCCCCAATACCCTTTACCATCTCTAGGATCTGGCCAATAAATGTTATCTAAAATAATAAAATGTGCATCACCATAATTCCAAGCGTAATTTGCAGGCCCGAATTCTTTTTCAAAAGTTTCATCTGATAATTCATCCACCGTAGCATCATAATTCATATCATGGTTCCCCATAACATTATACCAAGGCGTTGAAATCTGTTTCATTACATTCTTATACTTTGGAAGCAGTGAAAGATCGTCACCCACAATATCACCTAGAGATATACCAAATTCCGCATCTTTAATATTTTTAACTTCCTGTACAATACTTCTGTTGAAATAGTCCAGCTCTAGCGCTGTGTAAGGTTGAGGATCTCCAAAAACAACCACTTTAAAATCATTATTCTCTTTCGCTGGAATTAATCCGAAATTAACCGATTTAGGTAATTTCCCCGTTGGCTCTACTCCGCTAAATTTAAAATCTTTAGGTGACCCATTGGGTTTGTGAATATAATAGAATTGAGGAGTATTGAATTTACTTAAAGGATACGAATAGTTTTTAGGCTTAATTACAAAAATAATTTGATCATCTGTCACCGTTAATTTATATTTACCATGAGAATCCGTAAGCACTACATCTTTACCATTGGATACGGCAACATCTGGAATCCCTTTTTCTTTTTTATCTTGAATTCCATTTTTATTCACATCTTCGAAAACAATTCCAGTTGCTGAATTTTGAGCAAAAGTTAACGAAGAAATTAATAATATTAAAAATTTCAGTTTTTTCATTAGTCTTTTAATTTTAATGGTTCATCTGTCGTAATCATTTGAATTTTTAGTTTTTTTAACGCCTCTATGTCTTGTACAGTGTTTACAGTCCAAGCATTTGTACTTAAACCTAGATCATGAGCTTCTTTTATCCAATTCTGATTATTCAATAATATTTTATAGTTATAATCTAAACCATCCCATCCGCGTTCTTTAATTTGAATTGGAGACAAGTCACCATTCAAATATTGAACGTGTGCAGTAGGTACTTTTTTCTTGATTAAATCACAGATATGGGCACTAAAGGAAATATAATCAGTATTGTTTTGCAAGTGATATTTACTGATAAGTTCAATAGTTTCATTCACCAAAAGCCCTTCAAGTTCAGGTGATGATTGCGACTTGAGTTCAGCTATAAGCCGTATGTTTTTGAGTGATTTGGCTGTTTTCAGATAATCCTCTAAACTTGGAATATTTTCACCATTAGAGAGTTTTTCATCTTTGATTTCAACAAACGATAAATCTTCTATTTTAATGTCATTAATATAATTATCATGAAATACAATCGGTATACTATCCTTAGTAATTTGAATATCAAACTCAGAACCGTAAAATTTATGAGCATCTGCTTTTTTAATACTCTCTAAACTATTCTGTGCACCACTTGCTGCTTTCCAATAACCACGGTGCGCTATAATTTTAGGACTATAACATCCAAAACTCATAAATAATAAGACTAGTAAAACACTTTTCGTTATTTTGCCCACCATACCTTCACATTTATATTATCACCACCCATTTTATCAATCTGATTTTTATAATTTTCTGGATTTGTAAACACTACATCTGTTTGATAATAAAATCTAGCGGGCATAATCCCATCATTGGCCATAGAAGATGAAGTGATTAATTCTGGCAGACCAGTTCTTCGATATTCACTCCAGGATTGAAAATCTGTAAATATACTGCTCAGATATTTTTGGGTAATTATTCTTTCTAACGTTCCATCATATGCCACATTAGCATTATTGAAATAATCGTCTTCAACAACAATATTCCATTGTTCTATCGCAGCTTTCACACCTTTTTTATAATGTTGCTCGGCATTACCTATATATCCTTTTTGCGCAAGTTCTGCTTTTATAAACTCAACTTCTGAATAAGGTAATATTGGAATAATCATAGGAGATTCAACAATTTCTCGATTGAGACCAGAGGGTGCTGCTATAGAATCTGGTAGAGGATTATTAATAAAATCAATAGGAACACCTATATAACCAATATTTTCATTATTTAGGTTTTTAGCCTCAGTAGCAAAGAAGGGTAATCTTGGATCATCCATATCTTTTAATATATCTATAAAAAAAGCATTATACTGTTTAAAATTATAAAAATCCTGAGGACGATTATATGGTGATAAACTTGGTGCAACGCCTGAAATCTCTAAAATTGCACTTTCATCATTATGCTCAAAAACAGGATTATCCGTTGGATTATTTACAATTTCCACCATCTCTGCATAGGTATCTTTTCTGTTAGAAATCCTCAATAATAATCTTAAACGCAAAGAATTAGTGAATTTTTTCCAACTCATGACATTGTTATTAAATAAAATATCATTTGAATATACCAATGGTGTATCTACATCATATAATTCATTGGCCCTTTTTAAATCTTCTAAGATTTTCTCATAGATAACGCTTTGTTCCGAAAATTTTGGGTAAATTATACCCTCTTCTGCTTTTAAAGCTTCTTCCATCGGTATATCTCCAAAGACATCTGTAAGCTGGGCAAAAGCATAAGCCTTCAATGTTAAAGCTATCGCTTCATAATTAGGCTTTTCATCTTCAATAGCTTTGTTTTCCATCTCTTTAATATTGATAAGAGCCGAATAATATTCATTCCAAAAACCATTTCCTATATTCTCCTGAAGCTCAAACAAGTATGGCTGATCTATGAGATTATCTGTTTTCAAGATAATTTGCATCAATTGTGAATTATCATTGACATTATCAACAAAATTTCTTTTTGCTAAATTGTAAAGAATAGGATTTAAAGGAGCTCCAGCATTTATTTCTTCAAGTTTATTTGGATGCGTATTAATTTCATCAAAATCTTCTGTACACTGAAAAAGAGTAATGCATAAAAGAATTATAAACGTATTAAATTTAATATATTTCATTGCTACTAAATATTTTATATTAAAAACTTATTTTAAAATCTAGACCAAATTCTGCAGGCACTGGCATCTGTCCTACTTCTACACCGTTAAATGTGTTAGAACCTCCTGCAACACCAGCTACTTCTGGGTCGTATAGAGGGAAGTCCGACCATACGATTAGATTTCTACCATATAGTCCAATTCCTGCAGTATTAATGAATGTATTTTCTATCCATTTTTTTGGAAAATCAAACTGTATTCTTGCCTCTCTTAATTTAAGAAATGTTGCATCAAAAGAATTTGCTTCTGTGTTTGAGATACTATAATGCTCTGCCCAATAATATCCAATAGGTCTTGCCACAGTATTGGGAACATAATTTCCTTGATCATCTAACATAACACCATCTCCAACTATCTCACCTTCTTCTCTACCTCTTAAAGTATGCTTTAACTTACCTTGTTCTGTAAGTTTATGATGTGAATGAGAGTAAATAATCCCGCCAACTTGTCCATCAAATAGAAAACTTAATCGCACGTTTTTATATTTGAAACTATTTGAGATACCATATCTAAAATCTGGTTGAGTTTCTCCAATATATACCACATCTGAAGTTAATTGAGGGACTCCTTTTTTGTAGATGATTTTACCTTCATCGTTTCTTTCATAAGCTTTACCATACAAGGCATTTACTGATCCTCCTTCAACTGCCGTTAATTGTGCATAAGATGAACTTAGCATAAGAAGTTGCCCTCCTAATCTTTCATCCAGATTTAACACCTCACTTTTGTTAGATGAGTAATTCATAGTTAAATCCCAATTAAATTCACTTGTTTTTATTGGGGTAACCTTCACTAATGCCTCAAAACCACGATTTTCAACTTCACCACTATTAATCCACATTTGATTATAACCAGTAGTTCGATCAATAGGGACTTGCATTATTTGATTTTTTGTATTGGTATTATAGTATGTAAAATCAAAATTCAATCTATTATTGAAAAATCTTAAATCAGTACCAATCTCAAAACTTGTAGTCATTTCAGGCTTTAGGTCTGCATTATATAATGTAGAAGGTGATACCGCAGAACCAGGGAAGGCTGCATCATTATCTTTAGAGAAATATTTCTTGGTACTATATCTGCTTGCGTCATTACCTACTTTTGCATACGAAGCTCTTAATTTTGCAAAATTTACTTGACGAGGGAGATTGAAAATTTCTGTAAGGATAAAACTAGCACTAGCAGATGGATAAAAAAATGATAAATTATCCTTTGGTAACGTACTTGACCAATCATTTCTACCCGTTAAATCTACATATACCTTATCATTAAAGTTAAAATTCATAAATCCATATAAACTTTGAACCTCCTCTTTTCCATCATATTCGCTATTAAAGGTTGCAGTACCATTATCTAAAGTATAAATTTCTGGTGTTTCTAACCCCTCAGCCCATGCATGTAAAGAGTGATAGTTATATTTTCTCAAATTACCCCCGACAGATGTGGTAAGTTCTAAATCTTTGAATATTTCATTGTCGTAAGTAATTAGAAAATCTGTATTGGTTTCGGTCTTATTATAATTAGACTTTTTATAATATCCTTTTGCAAAACGGTTTAAATCATAACCTCTTTTTTGCATAGCAACACGACCATAATGATCTAAGGAACCTCGAAGCATTAAATTTAAATTTTTTGTAACCTGAAAATCCAACTTAAGATTTCCCGTAATTGCATCGTTTTCAAGAGTATTTAAAACATAGTTTGCTATACCAAAAGGATTGTCTATATAACTTGAGTAAGGACGAATCATTTCAATATTTTCTTTTCCTTTTTTCCATATTGGTCGATACCAATCTAAATCAACGTTCGGATTTTGAAATATCATAAAGTAAGCGATAGAATGATTATTATAGCCAAGTCCTGGCAAATTATCACTCGTGCGATTTCTATAATTAACTACAGAACTTACTTTAATGTTTTTATGTAAATTATATTTTGCATTTATTGATGCGGATAAATCTTCTAAACCAGTATTGGGCATTATCCATTCATTTTTCAAATGGCTCAAAGAAGTTCTATAACTTCCTTTATCACTAGAGTTATTAAAACTTATGGAATTCGTTGTGGTATATCCAGCTCTCCAAAAATCCTTTCTATTATCAGGATATGCAATCCATGGCCTTCTTTCGGCAGACTGACCTTCTAAAACTGGGTCATATTGATAGTATAATTGACCATCCAGTTTAGGGCCAAAAGCACTACTACTACCAGCTGTGCTTCTACCATCTTCTGATGTTCCATAGGAATAATATGTAGATCCGTCTGGCTTTAAATAAGAGCCTCTACCACTCCCTTGTCCATATTCATACTGCCAATCGGGCCAACGTGTAATTATTTCCATTTTAAAATTGGAAGAATATGTAATTCCTAATCCTTTGCTATCATTCCCTGACTTGGTTGTAATTAAGATTACCCCATTAGCAGCTCTACTTCCATATAAAGCGGCAGCGTTCGCACCTTTCAGAACCGAAATACTTTCAATATCATCAGGGTTTAATGACGAAAGTGAATTTCCAAAATCAACTGGTGTATCAGTACTAGCCGCTCCACCCATATAACTATTAGAAGCTCCCGAACCTAACGCTTCGTGCGTCATAGGTACACCATCAATTACAACTAAAGCTGAATTATTACCGGGAGTCAAGGAGTTATCACCTCGTAATCTAATTTCTGCGGAATTCACTGGCCCACCTAAAGACTGAATACTAAGTCCTGCAACTTTTCCTCGTAAAGCTTCAGTCCAATTATTCGTTTTAGAATCGGTAAGTTGCTCATCAGATAAAGTCTCTTGTGCATACCCTAAAGCTTTTTCCTCCCTGGTAATACCTAGAGCAGTCACCACCATATCATCTAACTGTATATACTCTTGAAAATCTTCCTCTTCAATTTTTCTAACTGTTATAATTGAATTAGAAACATCTATTTTGACTGGGAACCTTTGTTCTAGTAAACTTATAATTTCATCTATACTCGCATTCTTAAATTTAATATCAGAAATATCAATTGTTGCAATATCTTGTTCATCATAAATAATGGAATAATGACTGTTGTTTTCTATATATTTAAGAAGATAAGTAAGCGGCTCACGCGATAATTGCGTATAACTGATAGTTTCTTTCGGAGTTTCTTGTGCATATAACTGATGAAAGCTAACCCCTGCTATTAATGCTAAAGGAATAAGAATTTTTTTCATTTATTGTGAATTAAAAATATAATCAAATAATGCGCTTAGTTTCTAAATAGAAACTATTTATAAACAATTAAATTTTCGGATTTAAAATAAATACTTGCCTAAAATGCAAATCCAATCGGTAGTATTATAAACTTACATTCATTGGCTAATAAAATAATAATTACGATACTCTAAAACAGATTCTAATGAAGTATTATGTATTGGTAATTCAATGATACTTATGTTTGAAGTGGTTAATTTACTTTTTAAAAAGTCTTGAAATACGGTGTGCCCGTATACAGAATAAGGTTCCATTATATCAATAAGAAGATTTATCAAGATAGACTTCATTCTTCAATAAATTTTTTCAAAATTAGCATTCGCTTCTCGAGAACAAATTAATTAAATGTTATATAAAGGTTATGGTGATGTTAATAATTCTAAGCGAATTCTGCTTCAATCAATTGGAGTACTTTAAATTTAATATTATGAAATAATATATAGTAAACCTCTTGTAATTATAAATATTGGCTCTAAGTTCTGAATTACTACGCACGAAAACTACAATCGTTGTTATAGTGAAAACTTGTTTAGAGGAATGAAGTCTAGATATACTTTTAGGAATTTTGATAAATGAATTTGACATAATTCTCTTCCTAGTTTCTCTAATTGCCAAACTTTCTCTGCATTTTGTGGTTAGAGAATAAGATATATATTTATAAAATTCTTTGTATACTTTTCTATAGGTTGTTGAGATACGACTTAAAGGTCGTCTAACAAATTCAATGGTAAAAAGTCTTCATCTATTTCTTTCTTTGAATATTCATGTTCGGGAATAGATTTTAATCCTTAACCTACTACAAAAGTCTAATCATAGAGAAAAAATTAGCATGAGAAGCATTGATTCAAAAATATAAAAAGTAAATAGCAGCTTAGGAAATGTATAACCCTAAACTGCTATTTACTTAACCAACTATACAATTATAATATTGATAAATTATTTAATTCAAGTTTTTATTAGATTTTAATTACGATGCGGATCTACGAACGCCTCAACCGTCTGGCAATCGATAGGTGTGGTAGCACCTTTTTGGGAAGCCACCAAAGCACCCATAGCGCAAGCAAATTCTAAGGCTTCTTCTGGATTCACTTCGTTCAATAATTGATATAATAGCGAGGCAAGGAAACTATCTCCCGAACCTACCGTGTCCACTACACGAACCTTAAAACCACTATGATAGTGAAAAATACCATCCTTTAAATACACAGCACCATGACGTCCTTTGGTTACACAGACTTCATTAGAATTAGTTTTCTCTGCGATGTATTTAATATTTCGCTCCATGGATTTGTATGGCGAACCCATTTGTTCTGCGATTTCATATAATTCATCATCATTTAATTTGATGAAATCTGCTTTCTCCATCAATTCGGTTAAGATTTCTATGTCATAGTAGGGTGGACGAAGATTTACATCAAAGACTTTATATTTGGCTTGGTCAACAAGCTGAAGTAAAGTATCCCTTGAAACAGCATCTCTACAAGCTAAGCTACCAAATACAAATGCATCTGATTCCTGCACTCGTTTAAGTATGGAGGCGTTCGTCTGTATTTTATCCCATGCAGACGGGTAAACGATATCATACGATGCAGAACCCTTTTCATTCAACATTACTTTTACCAATCCTGTTGGGTATTTTTCATCAATTTGGATATGATCTGCACTCAAACCTCTTTCTTTGATAAAATTATTGATTGCTCTACCATCTTCATCTCTTCCTCGACGACTTATTATGGTTGAATCTACACCTAATTGTTTTAGACGTAATGCAACATTCAGCGGGGCACCACCAACTACTTTTCCCGTTGGGAAGTCGTCCCATAAAATTTCCCCAAAACAAACAACTGAATTCATCTTAATTTAATTTTGAGTTTAACTCTTGAACACATGACTTGATGCTATTATTACGTATCATTTCCAAATACTTGGTATAAGCATCTACAAACTTTTTGTTTTCTTTTAAGTCACCAAAAACAGGTTCAATGTCTAAGAATTTAATTGGGTCCTGATGAGATAATGCAGCTGCTCGAATCAATTCATTGCTCATAGCATCTTCAATTTTGTAGGTGTTGCCATTTTCGTCTTCGCCGTCGTTATATCTACACCATGCAGCCACGACAAAGGCTCCTCGTTCAAAGTTACCATCATTTTTCAATTGATATTTGATGGTAGGTAGTAAGAAAATTGGAATTTTTGCAGAACTTTCTAAACAGATGCGAGAAATTAAATCTTTGATGTATACATTTTGGAAACGTGCTATTAAACTATCTTTATATTTTTCTAAATCGATACCGCCTAAGTCTCCTAAAGTAGGTGAGGCTTCTAGGTCCATAAAATCTCTTAAGAATTTCTTGAAATCCTCATCTCTTGCCGCCTCATCTATGGTGTTATAACCATGAATTGCCCCAAGCATACCTAATACAGAATGTCCTGCGTTCAATAATCTAAGTTTCATATTTTCATAAGGAACAACATTTTCAACATATTGCACGCCGACTTTTTCCCAAGCTGGTCGTCCATTCACAAATTTATCCTCTACCACCCATTGAATAAATGGTTCGCACACTACTGGCCATTGATCATCTACATGAAACTCTTGATTCAATTTTTCTATATCTTCTGCTACCGTCACTGGCGTGATTCTATCCACCATCGCATTCGGAAAACTTACGTTTTCTTCTATCCATGGAAGTAATTCTGGTTCTGCTTTTTCTACATAATTGAGTAATGATTTTTTAGCAACATTTCCATTCCCTTGTATATTATCACAAGACTGAATCGTAACACCACTTAAACCACGTTGTTTTCTTAGTTTTAAAGCTTGCGCCAAGTAACCAAAAACAGTTTTTGGAGACATTGGATTTTTCATATCTTCAACAATTACAGGATTGCTAAAGTCAAACTTACCAGTTGCTTCATTCAGGTTATAACCACCTTCTGTTATAGTTAAGGAAATAATTTTGATGTCTGGATGAGCCATTTTTTCTATTGCTGCCCGTGGCTCTTCTGGCGCAAAAATAAATTCTACAATAGAACCTATTACCTCTGCTTTTAATGATCCATCTAATTCCTTGATCATTAAAGTATATAAACCATCTTGATCTTTAAGAATATTATAAATTCGACGATCATAATCTAATAAGCCTATACCACATATTCCACTGTCAAGTTCTCCATGTTCATTCATTAATTTGTTGGTATAAAAAGCTTGGTGAGATCGATGGAAGTTTCCAACACCAATGTGTACAATACTTGTTTTTACATTGTCACGATTGTAGGTTGGAACTTTAACATTTGCGGGTAGATTTTTGAGATTCTCTTGATTGAGGGTTATTGTTGATTTCATGATGATATATTTTTGATAATTGATATGCTTTAATAATATTAAAATTTATTTTATAAACTAACTTCTGCGGTTGGAACATTCAGTGCTTTCTTGCGTCTTAAATTCCAATAGGCAAAGACAAAATATCCAATAGTACAGAAAAAGCCTATGTCATGGAATAACTTTTTGTTTGCCTCATAAGTATCTAAGTCGGGACTATTGAACATGGTATTGGCTGAAAGAATAAATAAAGCAACCAAACAAGAAATAGCTAAGAAAGTCAGAACCTTGGAGAAAACGGAATTGTCATGAACTTCTACGTGTTCATGTAGCGCTTGTTCTTCTTGGAATGCTTCTATATCTTTATTTCTTTGAATTTCTGCTGCCTCCTCGATTGGATAGGATTTATCTGCACCCGCTTGTTTTGCCCAAATTGTATAAACCAATATGGTAAATAGCCATGTCGGAATAAATAGGTAATAAAAGGACATGACGTCCAAGAAATTTAAACCAAATCCAAATATAAGTCCTGCAATCCACGAACCAATGGCTGGTGTGCTGGTAGCTAAATGTTTATAGTGCGCCCAATATCGGGTAAGTCCAATTCGAGGAAAAATAAAGTGTTCTGCAAAAACAATCCCACCTACAGGAACTACTAATAAACCTGCATAAGTAAGTAGTGGTAACATTTTGGTAAATACGAATGGAAAACAGGCTACAATTACGGTTATAATCCCAACAATCATGGTTGTTTTTCTTCTTGATTTACTTTTAAAAATAGCTTGGGTCGCTAATCCTGCACGGTATAAATTGGCGTTAGCGGTAGTCCATCCTGCAATAATCACAATTACAAATCCAGATAAACCGAGTGCATAATATGCTACGTCTCCTGGGTCTAACGCCAATACAGGTTTTTGTAGAATCACTGCTGCACCTGCACCCATAATACCAGCTGCCATCCATGCAATGTAGTGACCGAATAACATTCCGAAAGAGGTATACAAACCATAACTTGCTTTTTTTGCATATCTAAAGATGGCCATATCTATCAAACCAAAATGTGTAAGGGTATTAGCTGCCCATGCAAACCCGATTACTTCTATTAATCCAATTCCTTCTTCACCCGTATTGGTGACGCCACGCCATATGGATTCATCGCCAATGGTGAGAAATTGGTCAAAACTTGTAATTTCTGTAGAACCTATTACAGAATAAGCTAAAATTGGGAGTAAGGCAAATGCACCTGCTACAAACATCGTCATTAACCATGGCGCACAGATGGTAGAAAAGTCAGCGACGGTATTAAATCCATACATTGCAACAATTACCACTATGGCTCCTACAGCTAAAACAATCAAGATAAACCATATATTGGTGGAGTACCAACCTAATTGAGCGGGAATATTAAATAGAAACCGCACAGCGGAAGCCGATACGGTAATCATGGCTGCGGATATGACTGTAAATATCAAGGCGTTTGCCCAATTATATAATTTGGTCATAGAATCTCCAGCAATTTTTTGGAGATAGGTATATAAACTTAATCGTGTTTGTACAGCTATTGGAGCGGTAAGAAAAGTCCAACTTAATACGGCAAGGATGTTACCTATCAATAGACCCCATATGATATCTCTTGTACTGGCACCTAAAACAACAAAGGTAGCACCAATTACAAACTCGGTAGCGGCTACGTGCTCACCCGCATATAAGCCAGCGAAATGTTTACCACCATGGAGTTTATTTTTTGGAACAGGCAACTGTTCCATATCTAGGTTCTCGAAATTTTTAATGGCTTTTTTTTTCATGAGGACTTGTTTTTATAAAAAGGATATGCTATATCAATAAAAAAGTTAAATCATTTATAAAACGTATTTTTTACGTTTGTTATACAAATGTATAATATATTATTTGAACTATACCAACTTATTTATATTATTTTTCTCATAATTTTTAATCGTAAGAATAAAATATCTTATCAAGACATTGATAATAAGTAATATATAATTTAAACATAAATACGAGATTATTATTTTTAGAATACTACAGCATGAAATTTATGGAGCTAATATTATTTGTAAAATTAAATAGTTTGTGCATTTAAATTCATAATACTACATTTGCATAGTAAATAAACGTTATTAATACGCTAAATGGACTTTAGAAAAATAGAAAACATATCTGTTGATTGTGTCATACTCACATTAGGAGAAAATGGCATAGAGGTATTATTAAGGAAACGACACCTTAAACTGTTTGAAGCCAATCAACCAGACATTGATGATTGGACACTTATTGGTGATCAAGTTTTAAATTCCGAGAAACTGGACATTGCTGCCGATAGAATTTTTAATCAAGCAGCTACATACAACGATCCTTACAAGAAACAGTTTAAGACTTTTGGTAGCCCAGAGAGAATTAACAACCAGCAGGATATTTTATTTTTACAAAGTAAAGGACTAAAGCATAGAATAATCTCAGTCGCATACTACTTTCTAGTTTCCAAAGAAGATATAGATATTGCAGAGGACACCAAGTGGTCTCCTGTTACAAATTTGCCTAAAATAGGATTTGATCATGAAAGAATTATCAGAAGAGCCTTAGAAGATTTGAAAATCAAAGTAATTAGTACGCCTATCATATTCCATCTACTTCAAGATAAATTCACTTTAAATGACTTACAGTTTGCTTATGAATCTTTATTAAATATTGAAATTGACAATAGAAATTTCCGTAAAAAAGCAATGAATAAAACCTACATTGTGCCGCTTGATGAAAAAAGAGCGGTAAAAGGCGCTAAAAAACCTGCGAAATTATATATGTTCAGCCATGACATTTATAAGAAGCTAGGCGATGACAGTCAAGTGAATTATTTAAATTTTTCCTTATAATTACTTAGACTTGTATGCACTAGTAATCGACTCGTATTGTAAAGAAATTCAAAATGACTTACAAGAAGCCTATATTGTAAAAGAGAATATCTAATCAAAAATATAACCTGCCATTGTGTAGGAAATGAGCGCATAAATCCCCTTACAAATACAAAAACCTCCTAATCAGAAGATTAAGAGGTTTTAAGGTGGTCCCACCTGGGCTCGAACCAGGGACTTTCTGATTATGAGTCAGATACTCTAACCAACTGAGTTATAGGACCGGCTTTAGTTTTTAAAGCGGACTGCAAATTTAATTCTTTTTATTAAATATGCAAACATTATTTTTAATTACATTTCCATACCTTCTCCCTCATCCATTAACCCTTCTCGATTACCACGTTCGCGATTTTTCTTCTGATTAATTCTATAAGTAAAGTTTAATGTATAGGTTCTTGGCCTCCATTGCATATCCATATAAGAGTCATAGTTTTCACCGAAGTTATGTGCCTTTCTTCTGCGCGTATTAAAAATATCCCGAACGTTAAAAGATAATGTTCCATCCCCATTCAATATATCTTTGGTAAGTCCTAAATCAACGCCCCACATTGGATCTCTGTTGCTTTGTGCATTATCTTGACCAGCAAAATAGAATCCATTTAGTTGCATATTGATACGCTGTGGTAATGATATATTATTTGAAATTCTACCAAACCAACTAAAACCATCCCCAGAAAGATCATAAGTCTTGTTATTTTCTTCTACATAATATGAACCTGTAGTTTTATACCCGAATAGATTTAAATTACCAAAGGCTTTCCACCATGGTGCCAATTGTGTAGAAGCTACTAGTTCTGCCCCATAACGCTCTTCGTCTCCTGCATTAACTGGCATAGACAAGAATACAGTTTTCCCTTCCTGTTCTCTAAGCGTTCTAAGTACCGTCATATCATCCTCACTCTTTTGATAATAGATAGAAGGTGTTAAGGTAGTTTTATTAATTTGAGTAATATAGGACAATTCAAAATTTTGTGAAATCACTGGATCTAAATCTGGATTCCCTTGAAAGATATTTCGATCATCAGAGCGGCTTCTAAAAGGTGACAACCACCACCCTCTTGGTCTTCTAATTCTCTTACTATAACTTAATTGTAGTTGATTTTTTTCAGCATCATCTATATAATAATTAAGTGTTGCAGACGGGAACCAATTCGTATAATTTTTCTCGTTTTTACTACCTAGCCCATTATTCGCATTCTCACTTTCAATCAAGATGTCAGAATTTTCTACACGCAAACCTGCCAAGTAAGAGAACTTACCAAAACGTTTTCCATACTGTGTATATGCTGCAAAAATATGCTGCGTATTAGTCAATTTGTCGGTAAGCCCTTCACTCAGCACCCACTGATTATGAATTAATTTCTCTACAGAAAAATCACTCATATTATCCTCTAACTCTATTTTTGACCCTATTTCAAACCTAGCATCACCTTCCATAGGTAATACATAATCTGCTTGAACTTGCCATCTACGGCGCGTCTCATCATTGATATTTTTCTCAAATTCATCGGGTTGATTTCCTAGCGAAGCAATATCTCGTATATCTGCATATTCACTCTCCTCTGACCAAGAACCAGAAGCTTGAATATCTAATACATGCCCCTCTGAATTAAACTCATGTTTAAAACCTATGTTCCCTTCTATATCAAACTCATCTTCTTGTTCATCCAATGATCTTACACTTTCTGCTATCAACAAATCATCTGCCCATTGTCTGGTATAGGTATCATTATCACTGGTATCATCACCTAGGCGTAAATTCATAGAAGTGCTTAGGGTAGTTTTATCTGTTAAGAAATGCTCTAACCCAATACTACCACCATAATATCTTCTTTTTCTAAAAGGTTTCCCATTTTGAAATTCTATTGTATCTGGTGCCTGATCATAATATCTGTAATTTTTGAAATCACGTACACCCTCCCCTTCACCATAGCTTATAGATGGTGAAATAAAGAAATTCCACTTTTCTGTTCGGTAGTTTAGATCTGCATTTATGCCTGCAGTTAGTGGAACTCCTATATTCGTGCTAATGCTTCCATTAAATCCATGTCTAGTACCTTTCTTCAAAACAATATTGATGATTCCACCAGACCCCTCCGCATCATATCTAGCCGATGGATTAGTAATCACCTCAACACGTTCTACTTGATCCGCTTGAATATTACGCAGTGCATCCCCTACATTAGAAATCCCAGTTAATGCAGAAGGTTTGCCATTGATTAGAACTTTTACGTTTTCATTCCCTCTTAAACTCAAAGTCCCTTCTCCATCAACTTGCACAGATGGCACATTGTTTAATGCATCCGATAGCGATGCTCCTCTCGTCGTCACATCCCGACTCATATCATAGACACGTTTGTCTAATTCTAATCGGTATAATGGTTTATCACCCACGGCTACTGTTCTACCCAAATCAATAGAAGCGGTAATGGTAATATCACCTAAATTAATATCTTGAGTAAATTCTTCTTCTCGTTCTATGATATTTCCAGATAAGGGTTGAATCACCATTATATAACGACCAGGGATAATATCTATATTAAAGTTCCCATTTTCGTCAGTCATGGTACTTTCAAAAATTTCACTGTTATCCTGTAAACCGTCAAACGAAATATTCACATAAGCAGCAGGTAATCCTGTATCCTCTACAACGGTTCCAGAAACATTCACATTTTGAGCCCATAAACTAGAAAATAAGAGTAATGAAAGGACAATGGTGTAAAATTTAATCATGTATATAAGAAATATTTATAAGTAAATATAATATAATTAGCTCACTTTTTAAAAACACCCCACAACCTTTAGCAATCCTTTAAGAATTAAGCAATAACTTTAACAGATTTTAAAATATTTTTCATCTTTTCAATTTGATGAATGATTTCATTATAATCATCTGCTATAAATGTTGCATGTCCCATTTTTCTACCAGACTGTGTCGTTTTTTTGCCATACCAATGCACTGCAGCTCCTGGAATTTCTAATAATTCCTTTAATCCCGCTAAATCTGCCAATCCTTCTTGCCCCTCTGCACCTATGATATTCAACATAGCTGATTTCTTCATTAATTCAGTAGAACCTAAAGGGTAATTCATCAAAACTCGTAACATCATATCATATTGTGAGGAATAGGCTACCTCTATGGTTGAATGTCCGCTATTGTGCACTCTTGGCGCTGTTTCATTTACCCAAATGCTTCCATCTTTATTCAAAAACAACTCTACGGCATATATTCCGGGTGCATCAAAAGCATCCACTACTTGCATGGCGATTTTCTTTGCCTCTTCGGCAATATCCTCTGAAATTCTAGCAGGCGTAAGCAAATAATCTAATAAATTATATACAGGATTAAAGACCTGTTCCACTACAGGATAAGCCACTGTCTGTCCTGATTCATTTCTGGCTACAATCACTGCTAATTCTAAATCTAGATCAGCTACTTCCTCATAAATAGAAGGATCATCCCAATGATTTGATGCATTTTCTAGATTCAAGATTTGTACACCCTTTCCGTCATATCCTCCTTTTCGCATTTTTTGTACGACAGGGTAATCACTTTTCTTCTTAAGCGGTGCTGTAGGAATGTTATGGTTTAAATAAAATTCTTTTTGCAATCCTTTATCCTGAATAATTTCTAAAACCTCTGGATCGGGTATCACTGTTTTCCCCTCTGCTTTTAAATGTTTTAAAGCTTCTAGGTTCACATGTTCTATTTCTATCCCAATGATATCCACATTTTTAGCGAAAGCTAAAACCGCATCTTTATCATTAAAATCACCTACCACAAAATGATGAGCTATCTGACTACAAGGCGCTTGGGGATTAGGATCTAACACATGAATTTCCACGGGATAATTTAATGCGTTCTGTATGAACATTCTACCTAATTGTCCTCCACCTAAAATGCCTATCTTGGTCATAAATGTATTTTTTTAAAACTTATTTAACTAAAATATCTGTGCAAAGTAAAAATTTTATTTAAAATTGCACTTGAATTCAAAAGTATATCTTTTGATCCAATTTAGAAACATTAACGCTAATTGTAAAAAATGAAATTAAAATATCGTGACTTAATTGAGCAAACGTATTATTTCCCTCAAGATGAATTCAATACAGAAGGAAGTGATCTTACATTTCATGGAATCAGGGTGATGGATTTGGTTGAGAAATATGGTGCACCTTTAAAGTTCACGTATTTGCCCAAAATTTCAGAAAACATTCAGAGAGCGAAAGATTGGTTTGGTAACGCTATGGAAAAACATAATTATAAAGGAAGTTATAATTACTGTTATTGCACAAAAAGTTCTCATTTTAAGTATGTATTAAATGAAGCTTTGAAAAATCAGATCCATATAGAGACCAGCTCTGCCTATGACATCAATATTGTAGAAAAACTAAAAGAAGAAGGCAAAATTACAGAAGATAATTGGGTCATTAGCAATGGATTCAAAAGAGATCAGTACATAGAGAACATAGCAAGGCTAGTCAATAATGGTCATAAGAAATGTATACCTATCATAGATAATTATGAAGAATTAAATCTTTTGAATGATACTATAGAAGGTGACTATAATGTAGGGATTAGAATTGCATCAGAGGAAGAGCCAAAATTTGAGTTCTATACCTCTAGACTTGGAATTGGGTATAGAGATATTGTACCGTTTTATGAAAGAGAAATTAGATATAATGAGAATGTAAACCTCAAAATGCTACATTTCTTTATCAATACGGGGATTAGAGATACCGCATATTATTGGAATGAGCTGCAAAAATGTATGAAGGTTTATACCAACCTCAAGAAAATCTGTCCCACATTAGATAGTTTAAATATTGGAGGTGGATTTCCTATCAAGAACTCTCTAGCTTTTGAATATGATTATGAATATATGGTAGATGAAATCATCTATCAAATTAAGGAGATGTGTGAACAAGAAGGGGTAGATGTTCCGCATATTTTCACAGAATTTGGAAGTTTCACAGTAGGTGAAAGTGGAGGTGCGATATATGAAGTCCTTTATCAGAAACAACAAAATGATCGAGAGAAATGGAACATGATTAACTCTTCCTTCATCACTACCTTGCCAGACAGTTGGGCCATTAGTAAAAAGTTTATTCTACTACCTTTAAACCGATGGGATGAAACTTATGAACGCGTTCTCCTAGGTGGACTTACATGCGATAGTGATGATTATTACAATTCTGAACAAAACACCAACGCTATTTTCTTACCCAAATATAAACAAGACAGACCGTTATATATTGGAT
>JBPCUN010000076.1:0-52816 GCA_051011115.1 Weeksellaceae bacterium | reverse complement strand
GCATATTCTACTGGAGCAGATATCTATGTGATAGATAATAACTCTACAGATGATTCTGTAGCGTTTATTCATCAAAAATATCCACTCGTAAAGGTGATTCAAAATGCAGAAAATACTGGATTCGCTGGTGGATACAATAAAGGTCTAAGACATATTGAGGCTGATGTATATTGTCTCTTAAATTCTGATATAGAAGTTACCCCTAATTGGTTAGAGCCTATCTATCGGTTGTTTAAAGATGAAAATATAGCAGCCATTCAACCCAAAATTTTAGA
Organism: Weeksellaceae bacterium; assembly: GCA_051011115.1. Taxonomy (GTDB): domain Bacteria; phylum Bacteroidota; class Bacteroidia; order Flavobacteriales; family Weeksellaceae; genus Profundicola. The sequence goes on along the minus strand of JBPCUN010000076.1, from coordinate 52,541 downwards.
TTACAATCAGCGAAATAAATTTGAGTATGCTGGTGCTGGAGGTGGTTTTCTAGATAATTTTGGTTATCCATATTGTAGAGGTCGTGTATTCTGGACACTAGAAAAAGACACGGGTCAATATGATGATGAAATTCAAATCTTTTGGGCTACAGGTGCATGTCTTTTCATTAGAGCAGATGAATTCTGGAAACAAGAAGGATTTGATGCTAACTTTTTTGCACACATGGAAGAAATTGATCTATGTTGGCGAATCAATAATACGGGTAAAAAGGTTTTTTATACAGGGCAATCCACTGTGTATCATATAGGTGGCGCAACCTTATCTAATAGCCCTCACAAAACCTATCTTAACTTTCGCAATAGTTTATGGATGCTTGTAAGAAACTTGCCTAAATACAAACTATTACCTGTTATCTTTTCTAGAATGATATTAGACGGCATTACGGCTTTTGTATTCTGGATATATAATGACAATGGTTTTGGACATTTTAAGGCAATTTTCCGAGCACACATGAGTTTCTATCAGCAATTACAGAAATACTACAAAAGTCGTCGCAAAGTATCTACTAAATTTTGGAAGCATAAATTCGTGCCTTGGCAATATTTCATCGTCGGAAGAAAAACTGTAGATAAATTAGAATAGTTTTAGTTTAAAGCCTATTTTTATAAAGTTTTAAATTTAAAGCTTATAAAAATGAAATATTACTTAGCATTAATTATACTTATCACATTTTCGACAATAAATGCACAAGAGATTTTAAAGATTACTTATTCATCTCAAATGAAAGTGGAAGATGATCTTTCAGACACAGACATTCCAGATGCTAAAAAAGCTGCGTTTAGGAAAATGGTAAAAGAAGCCATGCAAGAAGTGCATTATTTTGATTTAATTACAACTTCTACCGAATCTACTTACAAGAAAATTGAAAAAATTAACAACGATTTACCCAAAGAAGGTGGCATGAGAATTTCTGTATCCTCTGGAGGTACTTTTAGCTATAAAAATATTATAACCAAAGAAGTTCTAGAACTTAGAAAAAGTTTTAATAAAAATTATATTGTTAAAGATACTTTAGAATACTTTGATTGGAAGATTACCAGAGAAAAAGATAATATATTGGGTTACGAAGTAAGGAAAGCCACGAGTATAGATAGCACCAGAACCATTACAGCTTGGTATGCTCCTAAATTAGTTATGAAAACAGGTCCCGCAGATTACTGGGGATTACCTGGATTAATTTTAAAAGTTAAAGTGGCTTTAAATAATGAAGAAAAAACAAGGTTTTACTACGAAGCCCAAGAATTGAAAGTCGATATTGAAGACAAAATTGAAAAACCAACGGATGGAGAGATTATAAGTGAAAATGAGTATAATGCCATCATGCAAGATATCTCTAAAAAGTTTCGAGAAATGCGAGAAAGTGGCGTTGATACTTCTGATTGATATGTAACATTAAATCGTTTTAAGCTACTCATAATTTATAAAATTAGAAATCTATGAAAAAATTAAATTTATTAATAGTCCTTTGTTTTTCCGTGATTGCTATAGCACAAGAAAAGCAATTTATTGAAGTCAATTATCAGATGGAAATGGACATGGAATTAGAAGAGATCATGAAAAATGTTCCTTCAGAATACCGGGCCATGGTAGAGGATCAAATCAAACAAGAATTAGCCGATGGTATTTTCTTAGATTATACTTTGAAAACCGATGGTAATGAATCCTCTTATAAAATGGTGGATCAGATTACCAATGCACAAGATCAAGGGGGCATGATTGCTCAACAAATGAAGCAATTTGATAAAGGCGTTTTATATAAAAATATTATGGCCAATGAATACCGTAAACCTGTTGAAATTCCTGGTACTAATTACTTGATTAAAGATACGTTAACAAACTTCAATTGGAATGTAACCCGAGAAAAAGAAACCATAGCTGGTTTTGAAACGCGTAAAGCTAATGGATATTTTGTATATCAAAACGACACCATAAACACAGTAGCGTGGTTTGCACCCAAGATTGCCGTTAAAGATGGACCAAGTAATTTGTGGGGGTTACCAGGACTTATTTTAAAATCAGAATTTAAAATGAATGGTGCTGATGTAACTGTTCTAGCCAAAGAGGTAATGGTGAAGGAAGAAGAAATTCAAATTGAAAAGCCAGAAGATGGCAAGGTAGTTACCCAGGAAGAATTTGAAGCAGAAATCAAGGCTTTACAAGAGAAATATAAAGCGATGATGCAGGAAGGTGTTGATACTGAATAATATACTTTTAAACAATTACATATAAGCAGTTGATAATCTATGGAATATCAACTGTTTTTTTATTAATTTGTAACATATATCCTAGGCTAACGTCTTATGCCATAAGAAATTAATTATGAAAAAATTCCTCTTCCTTTCCTTCTTTATATGTTCGTTAATTTCTTACGGGCAAGAGAACTGTACCTATCGCGCGATGATTTTAGACTCATTGAATCTGCCTGTTTATGATGCCTCTATTACTGCATTTGATGAGAATGATAATAGTGCAGGTTATACCTTTTCTGATAATCAAGGAGAGTTTAAATTAGAAATGCCTTGTGGTAAAAGTTACGAATTAGAGATTGAACATTTATCTTATAAGCCTCTGGTACACAAAGTAAATTTAGATAAAAGCAAGCGAGAAAAAATTACCCTAAAACAAAGTACTGTACAATTAAAGGATGTGATAGCCAAAGGGCGTGTACCCATTAAAATGAAAGGTGATACCATTGAATATGACGCAGATTCCTTTAAAACTGGGGAAGAAGAGGATTTAGAAGATATTTTGAAGAAGTTACCAGGAATACAAGTTGAAAATGGAAAAGTATATTATCAAGGGAAGCAAATTAATTCTATTAAAGTTGAAGGAAGAGAAATTTTTGGAGGTAATACCAAATTACTAACTAAAAATTTACCGTCTGATGCGGTAGATAAAATTCAATTAAACAAAAAATTTAAATCTAATCCTTTTGCTAATTCATTGCAAGATGATGAACAACCGCAATTGAATATCACGCTAAAAGAAGACAAAAAGAACTTAATATTCGGGAATATTACTGCAGGTGGTGATGCCGATAAACATTACGATTTACAAGAAAAACTATTTAGATTTAGCCGAAAAACTGACGCTACTTTAATTTCTGATTTTAACACCTTTGGTAAAGAAGTTTTTTCAAATGAAGATTATTTTCAATTTCTAGGTGGGATGTCAGAGTTTACAGAGGAAGGTGGCTCAATGGCACTTAGAAATAGCATGCGTAATGTGATGTTCGGCGCTGGAGATAAAGCAACTAGCATGAAAAATCATCTTGGCGCCCTGCATTTTGGCTATGAACCGAATAACAAAATGAATGTAACTGCTTTTGCTTTAGCGACGGATAATGACTTGAATTATAAGTCAACTACAGAGAGAATTTATCCAGAATTTACGCAACGTGATGAGAACACCAACAAGCAAAATATATTTTCGTTCATCTCTCGATTAAAGATAGATTATAATTTAGACTCTAAATCTAACCTCAAGTATCGTGTTAATTTTAATCAGCAAAATGCTGATAACTCGGCCGAAATTACTAGTTTTTTAAATGATGATTCAACACCGATTCAATTCAGAAATTCTAAGAACAAAAGAGAAAATTCAAACCTATTACAGCGATTGAGCTATATAAGAAAAGTTGGGTCCAATGATAACTTTGGTTTGTATCTAACACACTCTTACCAAAAAGAAGCCCCCGATTTAAAACTGAATTCTACAGAAGAATTATTTCCATCATTTTTCAATTTTAAACCGACTACAGACGGCTATATCTTAAATCAAAAAGAAGATTTAAGTTCAAACACTTTACAGGGGTTGGCTATTTATAATCATTTAATAACTAACCTCAGTAATCTTCGAATTAAAATGGGCGCCAATTATAGCCGTCAAAACTTAGAAAATCAAATCCTAGACAGTAATCAACCCATTGTAAATGAATTCACTCCTGCTGATATGAGTTTCAATTTTACAGAATTGTATGCAGATGCTACTTATACTAGGAAATTTGATAAACTGAAAGTAGATGTAGGTGCTGGTTTGCATCATTATAAAACAGAAAATAAAGGAAATAGAACGAATAGCGAAAGGAATATCACGAGGGTTCTACCTCATTTGGAAGCTGAATATGCATTTAGTTTGAGTAAATCACTTAACCTGAATTACAATCATTCCTATGAAATCCCACAAGTAAAGGAACTTACAGATGCTTATAATATCAATAATTATTACAGTATTTTTCGTGGGAATCCAGATTTAAAGGAAACAAAATTTCACCAAATAGATTTGAGTTATCGCGTTTTTAATGCTTTTAGTTTCTTCAATTTATGGGTTAATGCTAGCTATACTAGAAAATTAGATAACATACGAACAGAAGGCTTATTTGAGGATTTAGTACAATTCACATCCCCTTTTAATTCAGATATACCAGAGGATACGTGGACAGCAAGGCTGTATGGTAGTAAAAGATTTACTAAAATGTATAGTCTCAAATTAAATGCAAGTGCAAGCGTAGCAACCTTTGCCTCTAGAAACAATTTAATAGATTTAGAAAACACTTCTACTTTATATAGCGCAACATTGACAAACACTTTAAAAATTAGAAAAAAACTTGAAATAAACGCCGGTATTAGCTTTCTCCAAAATAAGTATACCAATGATTTCCTAGACAATGAATTCATCAATCTAAATCCATTTTTGAAAACGGCTTGGGTATTATCAGACAAGCTTTTATTCCAATCAGAATATACCTTCAATAATCAATATAGTAATGGTGATAACATCAATCGCAACCATGATTTAATGGCTTCGATTCGGTATAAACCTGCCAAGCGAGTTTATACCTATTTAAGCGCGGGTAATTTATTAAACAACAATCAAATTGTATCCAATTCTTATAACGACTTTTATACGGTGATTAATACCAGACAAACACTAGGCAGATACATCATTGCAAGTGTAAAAGTTAAGTTTTAATAGAAAGTAAGAGAATAAATTTAATCTTGTTTTGGGATATAAAATTTGGGTATTTGTAAGTGATATTTCATTGCTATTACCCTGATTAAAACAATCAGAGCGATGGTGATAATCTGAATAACTGTATTAGAGAGTGTTGTGAAATTATTTAAAATTATAAAGGCTCCACCTCCTATAATACATGCGGTTGCATATATTTCTTCTCGTAATAATAGTGGAATTCTATTAATTAATATATCTCGCAACATACCACCAAAACACCCCGTAATGGTTCCCAGAGTGATACAAAGTACAGCCCCCAATCCAGCATCAAAACCTTTCTGAATCCCCACTATCGTAAAGAGCCCCAAACCTAGTGAATCAAATATAAATAAGGTGTTTCTAAAACTTGATTCCAATGATTTGAAGATCATAGCAAAAATAGTCGTAATGAAAATGATATAAAAGGTATAATTGTCGTGCATCCAAAAAATGGGTACATCTAGCATTAAATCTCTAATTGTACCCCCGCCTACCGCGGTGGCAAAGGCAATAATTAATACACCAAATGGATCTAACTTATACTGCATGGCTGCAAAGGCGCCAGACATAGCAAAAGCTATGGTTCCTAGTATCTCTATGGCAAAAGTGAAATTATCGTGCGTTAGCTCCAAAGTTTAAAATTTGAACAAAACTATCAATTTTGATTGAACTTTACTTGGTGTTATGTGGATTTACCGTTATTTTCGCTACAATTAAACGAATACCATGTTCAACTTTTTTAAGTCTAAAACGGCTATCAAACCTTTGGAAATCACAGATGCTAACTTTAATGAACTTATTTTTAATTATGATAAGCCTGTTTTATTAGATTTTAAGGCGAGTTGGTGTCAACCTTGTCACGTTATGATTTCGCTAGTCAATCGTTTAACGAGAGAAGATGACATCAAAGACCAGATAAGAATTGGCGTGGTTGATATTGATATGAATCCAGCATTAGCTAAACATTTTGAGATTCGATCGGTGCCTACCTTACTTTTTATTCATGATAAAAAGATAAAGGAGAAACATAATGGACTTCTCCCTTATCCTATTTTGAAAGAAAAAGTGATGACTTTTATTGAAGATTTTTCTTAACTGCTTCTTCTAAAATTATCCTCTGTGCGCATCCTTGTGCTTCTCTTTCAATTTTTGTGTAAAATCAGTATGTTGTTTTAATTCAGAAATATTCAAGTGCATTCTATATTGCCATTTATGTGGGAATATGGACGGAATATTGATTCGCTCTACATTTTCATCTGGATTACGTAAATCAGCATCCATGCCCAAAAATTCTTGTAATGGAATCACAGCCAACATCGCTGGAGAATAAGAATGTTGATCAATAATACTCTCTAGCATATCAGTGGTTAATTCTTGCGGTGCCTCTCCATACCTTCCCATGATGTGATTATAAAAATATTGCGTTTTTTCGCGATCCTCTTTCCACCATTGACGTAACGTGCTGGTATCATGAGATGATGGTGAGACAACGCACAAATAAGGTGCATGGCTTGGATGAAAAAATCTATGTATTGGATCACTCGGCATGCGTTGAATCTGCAGTGATAAGATACCTAAATGATGCATAACTTGTGGTACCACGTGAGGCACCATTCCTAAATCTTCTCCACAGGCCAGCATATTGGTGGCATTTATTAAAGCAGGTAATTTCTCCATGCCTTTTATTGCCCAGAATTCTTCATGTCTGTGATAAAAATAATCTTGATATAGTTCGTATAAATTATGTTTTAATTCATTAGGCAGCCAATGATAGCTGCTTGTGGTATACATGGCAAAACGTGGATGCAACTTCAATGTATCTGTATCCTCTTTGATGAATAGTACATTTCCAACTAGCTCAAATAATTTTTCTAAATGCGGATGCTCAAAGCCTAATTCTTTTAAAATCTTACTTTGGGTGTTATATGCTGTCTTAAATTGCAAAGTGCCATCATATTCACCGATATAGTCAAAATAAGTATCTATGATGATATCTGTTTCTTCCCCGAAATAGGATTGCACAATTTGTTGATTTATAAAAGGTTTATATAAGCGTTCTTCTGGCAAATAAATTCCCTTTTCATGAAGCTCTGTCATGGAAATCGGAAGTGAAGGCTCAAATCTACCTAAAATTCCTTGTACAGATTCAGTCGGAATTTGCCAAATCCTGAAAAATCCTAGAATATGATCAATTCTAAATGCATCAAAATAACGTGACATCAATTGGAACCTGCTCTTCCACCATGCATAATCATTTTCTTGCATTACCTCCCAATTATAGGTCGGAAATTGCCAGTTTTGTCCAGTAATAGCAAAATCATCTGGTGGTGCTCCTGCTTGTTCATCTACATGGAAAAGCTCTGGGCTACTCCAAACATCTACACTGTGGCGATATACGCCTATAGGTAAATCACCCTTTAATGTGATACCTATTTTATGAAGTTCTGCCACTGTCGCAGATAATTGTTCGTGTAGTTGCCATTGCAAAAACGCATAGAACATCACTTGCTGATAGTTGGCATGATTTTCTTGAAAAAATGCGGTAATGGTTTCGTTATTATATACGGCATAATTTTCCCATTGAGTGAAATCAACCGTTTTATATTGATCTCTTAATACACAGAAAGCTGCATAATCTTGTAGCCAATCAGTATTTTCTTTATAATATTCAACAAAGCTTTTCTTCTTAAGTATTTTCTCTTGATGCTTTTGGAAATAGGCATGTAAAAATTTAAGTTTAAAGGCGATAACCTTGGGATATTCGACGCCAGTGGTTTGGTTAAAAAGTGTTTTAGCTTCTTCTACAATTTTATTTTCTTCTTTGTTTAATCGGTATGGTAGATCTGTTAAACGTAAATAAATAGGATGTAGAGCATGCACAGAGATGGCTGAATAAGGGTATGAATCACTCCAGTCATGGCTAGCAATGGTATCGTGAATCGGCAAAATTTGAATCAGGGATATGCCTGCCTCTTTACACCATTCCCCCAAATCAATTAAATCTACAAATTCGCCAACACCTAGCCCTTGCTCAGTACGTAGAGAAAATACAGGAATTGCTACTCCACTCCCTTTCCATTGCTTATCTTTTGGTTGCCGAAAGCTGGCTTCATGATAGATTCTAAATTGTCCTTCTAAGGAACATTCTGCCTTTCTGTTTTCACCCGTTTCATAATATTTTAAAGCGCCTGTTTCATTATCCTTGATAATATATTTATAGGCAAAGCTTTCTGTACAATCAGATAAGTCTATAGAAATATAAAAATGACCTTCGCCATCCCATTTCATTTCTATCGCTTTAGTTTCATCCCAGCCCCCTAAGGCTTTTGGGCTACCAATGATATACAAACGCTCATTAGGGTTCATAATTCTGAATGGAACTTTAAATAAATGAGTATCCTTTTTAGAAACCCTTAACTTCTTTGCGGAAAGCTTGGGCGCAAGATGTTGAAAGAAATCTGTATTTAAATTGAATTGAGGTAAATGTGGTGACAACCATTCATCCTCTATAATAATTTCTTGTCTACCTTTCGGCATAGAAACTTTTCTATGACTCCATTCTTCATTAACGTCTCCTGTGCGTTGGTCTTGAACAAGATATTGATAGGAAAACTTACCATGTTTTAAATCCACATCAATAGACCACGTTTCTCTATCTTTATAATGCATAAGCACGGCTTGGTTGTTATCATCTAACCCCAAAGACTTACGGTTACCTTTTATAAAAATATTCTCTCCTACTTGTGTACTATATTTGATATTAAATGAAATTTTCATCAGCAATATTTTAAACCTACAGTGAGTTAAACTAAATATACGAGTTCATTAAATGGTATGGTTCTTTTGAGGATAAATTTAATTATAAAAATCTTAGTCTTCAAAATATAAAACATATTTCTATTAACGGATTCATTTTATTATTTTTGTCAGGATTTATAATACTTAATGGCTAATAAAAAACAAACAAAACCCACAAAATCAACCAGCAAAATCAACAAACCTGTTTTACGTGTTGTATCAGGTTTGTTGATATTTTTTACTGGTCTTGTATTTCTACTATCTTTTATCTCTTATCTGTTTTCATGGAAGGTAGATCAAAGTCAAGTGAATACATTTAATCAACCAGAATATTCCGTAAACAATATTTTTGGAAAATTAGGTGCATGGTTAGGAGAAACGTTTATTTTTCAAGGTGTTGGTGCATCAGCTATTTTAATTGCTATCTGGTTAATGGTATTAGGGATTATTATCATTTTTAAAAGAAAGAAGTTTCCATTATTAAAATTTACTCTCAATACTTTATTCTTTTTGATATGGTTACCGCTTTTATTGAGCTTTATCTTACCAGAAACACCCATCTATGGTGGATTGATGGGATTTGAAATCCATAGTTATTTAATGGATCTAATAGATTTCTTGGGAATCATATTGGTATTAGCTTTTTCATTCTTGATTTTTGCGATTATAGAATGGCGTATGACTCCAGAAAATATGGCTGAAAAATTAAAGCGTAAATCTAGACAAGAAGATCATGTGGCAGACCAAACAGATTTACCTTTGCAAGGTCAAGTAAAAGAAACACAAGAATCAACGACATCAAAAACAACAAAACCCAATACTACCCACACTTTAGTAGAAGATGAATATCCGATTGTAAATCAGGTAAACAAACCAAAAGATCTTGGTTTCAATGTTGATTCATATTCAGATGAAGATTTAGCTCCATTTAAAAAGGAATCTGTGGAAAGTACAACCTCTAAAAGTACAGAGCGCCAGCGACCATTTACAGATGGCTTTAAAGATGAACCAACACATGCCGAGCCTACACCAAACATAGAACCAGAGATTAAAGAAATCATCATTGAGCCTCACAAAGAAGGAGAAATTGCCATGACGGTAGAAGCTGTAAAAGAAGAGGAAACTGTAGAGGAAAATTTAAGCGATGAATTAGTTCAAAAATTTGGTGAGTATGATCCAAGATTGGATTTAGCGAAGTATAAATTCCCAACAATTGATTTATTAAAAGATTATAAATCAAATCATAACATCAATATAGATAAAGAAGAACTTGAAGCCAATAAAGAGAAAATTGTAGATACGTTAAAAAACTATGGCATCAAGATTGACTCTATTAAAGCAACGATTGGGCCTACAGTTACCCTTTATGAAATCATTCCAGAGGCTGGCGTAAGAATCTCTAAAATTAAAAATCTTGAGGATGATATTGCTTTGAGTTTAAGTGCGCTAGGGATTAGAATTATAGCTCCTATCCCAGGGAAAGGTACCATAGGTATAGAGGTACCAAACAGTAATCCTACTATCGTCTCTATGCGATCAGTGATTGCGTCTCAGAAATACCAAAGTTCTAAGATGGAACTGCCCATAGCATTTGGTAAAACTATTTCTAATGAAACCTTTGTAGCTGATTTAACGAAAATGCCTCACTTGCTAATGGCTGGTGCAACAGGTCAAGGTAAATCGGTTGGTATCAATGCCATCATTACTTCCTTAATTTACAAAAAACACCCTTCTGAGTTAAAGTTTGTGATGGTAGATCCTAAAAAAGTAGAGCTTGCTTTATATAATAAAATTGAACGTCATTATTTAGCCAAATTACCAGATTCTGAAGATGCGATTATTACAGATAATCAGAAAGTAATTAATACGTTGAATTCTCTATGTATAGAGATGGACGATCGTTATAATCTTTTGAAGGATGCTTATGTGCGTAATCTAAAAGAGTACAACGAAAAATTTAAAGCTAGAAAATTAAATCCTGAAAATGGCCACCGCTTTATGCCATATATCGTATTGGTTGTGGATGAGTTTGCAGATTTAATCATGACAGCTGGTAAAGAAGTAGAACAACCAATCGCCAGACTAGCACAGTTAGCACGGGCAGTTGGTATCCATTTAATCATTGCCACCCAGCGACCATCTGTGAACGTAATAACAGGTATTATCAAAGCTAACTTCCCAGCAAGAGCTGCGTACCGAGTAACTTCGAAAGTCGATTCAAGAACAATTTTAGATAGTGGTGGCGCCGATCAATTGATCGGGAAAGGAGATATGCTATACACTACAGGGAATGAATTGGTAAGACTTCAATGTGCATTTGTAGACACAGCAGAGGTAGATGCTATTGCAGACTATATTGGTAGTCAAAAAGGATATGCTGATGCATATTTATTACCAGAATATGTAGGAGAAGAAGGTGGAAGTGGCGATCCTCTTGATACTGATCCTAATGATAGAGATGCGCTATTTGAAGATGCTGCGAGAGTGATAGTCGCTGCACAATCTGGATCAGCTTCATTACTCCAAAGAAAACTTAAAATTGGCTATAATAGAGCAGGTAGAATCATAGATCAATTAGAAGCTAATGGGATTGTAGGTTCTTTTGAAGGAAGTAAAGCGAGAGATGTTCTAATTCAGGATGAGCAGAGTTTGGAACAGATATTGAATAATCAGGACTAGAACAAATTTAAAATTTATGAAAACCCTAATTTACAGTGTGTTATTTGCATTAATTATAATTCCTGCATCGGCACAAAATAATTCTCAAGCCAAAGCGCTCCTGGATAAAGTTTCTCAAAACTATAAAAATAAAAATTCATTTTATCTCAAATTCAATAGTGAATTGGTTAATACCCAAGCTAACACCAAAGATGCTTATGAAGGAGAAGTTTATGTGAAAAAAAATAAATATAATCTGACAGTACCAAAAATGGACATTAAACAAATCTATGATGGTACTAAATTGTATACAATCTCTAAGGAACAACAGGAAGTTACGGTGACTAAACCAGCACCTAATAGTGATGAACTCTTTACCCCTACCCGAGTATTTGAGATGTATAAAAAAGGATTTAACCTTTCTATGGATAAAACTGATCGTGTGAATGGTAGAAACGTACAATATATAAAACTTACGCCTACCACGGCAAGTGATTTACAGTATGTATTAGTAGGAATAGATAAAAGTACCAATGAATTGGTGCAATTAATAGAAACTAATGCGAACAATACTAAAACAACCGTTACAATACAAAAACAACTTAATAATATAATCGTACCTTCTGGGATTATATCTTTTAATAAAAAGAATTTCAAAGGATATTATATTTCTGAAATCTAACAATTTTTATGCTCAAAAAGCTTGATTGGTACACCATAAAAACCTTTTTCGGTCCATTTTTATTCATCTTTAGTGTTTTATTCTTCATCTTTATGGTGCAGTTTGCATGGCAGGAAATGGATAAATTTGCTGGGAAAGGTTTAAGTATGTTTGATACTGCCAAGCTTTTATTTTATTCTGGATTATATATGATTCAGATGATTATGCCTCTCACGATTTTGCTATCCGCCATTATGACTTTCGGAGGCTTTGGTGAAAGATATGAATTAGCGGCCATGAAGGCTACAGGGATTTCACTTGGTAGAATCATGTTACCTCTTTTTCTTTTAATATGTTTGATGAGTATCGGGCTATATTATTTCTCTGATACTGTGGTACCATCTGCGCAACGCAAGGGTAAAAATATGTTGCGAAATATTGCCAGTTCTAAACCTGCTATTAATTTAGAACCAGGTGTTTTCGTAATGGGTATTCCTGGCGTGAATATGAAAATTGACAATAATTCTGGAGTAAATGGAGAGCACTTAGAAGGGGTTTTTATTCATATGGATGAATCTCCTTACAAGGATCAAAGGACAATTATTGCCAGCAAAGGACTTATAGAACCTGGAGAAGACAGAAGATTCTTGAAATTAGCCTTATACGATGGTTTTCTGTATGATGATGAAATACAAGGTTTAACACGTCAAAAATTATTACATCAACCTATGCGTCAAGTTAAATTTGACACCATGGTGCAATATATTGATGTTTCAGAAATTGTAGAAAAAGCGTTTGAAGAAGAGAAAATTAAGGATCATTATAAATTCATGAATTCTTCACAACTTATTGATCGCATTGATACCTTAAAAATAGAAAATAAGAAATATTTTGAGCGCATTCAGTATGAAAATTTATCCACTATTGCACCAGAGGCAATTGATGAATCTTTATTGAAACCTAATGAAAGATCTGAAAAGAAAAAGCAGGAAATAAAGCCATTAGAATCCTATGATGAAACTACCTTGAAGCAAGTCTATACGCAGGCACAATTCGATGTAGAACGTGATATTAATTCATATCAAACACAAAAGGAAGAAATTAATGGACGTTCTAAATTTTTAGCACGACATGTTTTGATTTTAGTGAGAAATTATTCTAACTCACTTATGTGTATTGTCTTCTTTTTGATTGGTGCGCCATTAGGTGCTATCATACGTAAAGGTGGAGTCGGAATGCCCGTAGTTGTAGCGATTGTAATTTTCATTTTATTTTATGTCATTTATATGTATAGTGAAAATTTAGCTAAAAATGCAGTGCTTAACCCCTATTTTGCTTCATGGTTACCTGTTATTTTCTTTTTACCATTAGGAATATTTTTCACTTACCAAGCCATACGAGACTCAGATATATTTAATATAGAATTTTACCTTAAACCATTTCAAAAGCTATTTAGTATCTTTGGGAGCAAGAAACAAGAACATGCTAGATATCAGTAATACAGAATTGAAAATTGAACTTAATACCATACCCGAAGCGATTCAAGCTATTCAACAAGGAGAAATCATCATTGTAGTAGACGATGAAAATCGTGAGAATGAAGGTGATTTTATAATAGCTGCTGAGCATGCTACACCAGAAGCCATCAACTTTATGTCTGTACATGGTCGTGGATTACATTGCGTTCCATTAACACCAGAACGTTGTGATGAGCTGAAGTTAAATCCAATGGTTGGCAATAACACAGATCCAAAAGGAACAGCTTTCACGGTATCTGTAGATTTATTAGGACATGGCGTTACGACAGGAATTTCGGCATATGACAGAGCAAGAACAATCCAAGCGATTATTGATGAAAATACAACCCCAGAACAATTGGGTAGACCTGGACACGTGTTTCCACTGAAAGCAAAATCTGGAGGTGTTTTACGAAGACCAGGGCATACAGAAGCCGCAGTGGATTTGGCTCGATTAGCTGGACTGAAACCAGCAGGATTGATTGTGGAAATCATGAATGAAGATGGATCTATGGCGCGTTTGCCACAGCTCGTAAAAATTGCTGAAAAATTTAATTTAAAGCTGATTAGCATAGAAGATTTAATTGCTTACCGCTTACAAACGGAATCGTTGATAGAGCGTGTAGAAGAATTTCCTATCAAGACAGCTTTTGGAGACTTTGATTTAATTGCCTACAGACAAAAAACAAATAGTCAAATTCATTTTGCACTAGTAAAAGGTGAATGGACAGAAGATGAGCCTGTTCCTGTACGAGTAAAATCTACGAACTCATACTATGACCTCTTTTCTGCCCTGCAATATGGTGAAAAACCATTGTTAGATAAAATCTCAAATATCATTAATGAGGAAGGAAAAGGAGCCATCATTTTTATTAATAATATATCTGACTCTGAATTGATTGAAGCAAAACTAGAACATTTTAAAAACTTTCATTCAGGTGCTTTACAAAATCCGCTCTTACAAACAGATCAAAAAGATTACGGGACTGGAGCGCAAATCATCAAAGATTTAGGCATTAAAAATATCAGACTTATCACTCAACGACCAGATAACAAACGAAATTTAGGAATGTATGACTTAGAAATCGTTGATTGTATTGGAATATAACCATCAAATTTTAATATAAATTGAGAAAAGCGGTATCATAAGATATATCGCTTTTTTTTATTTCTAGTTGTTTTATTAATCATATGAATAAGAACACCTTTCTAGTTGTGAATTGCTTTACTTATTGTTCCTTATTGTTTGCTTTAATAGGTTGCAGCACACTGAGTAATGCGGGTACATAAATTGTATTTTTTTACACAAAAAAGCCACTTCTTAAAATATAAGAAATGGCTTTCGTAAACAAGTTAATTTAATAATATGAAATTTATTTCACTATAATCTTAAAGGTTTTATTATTTAATTTAACAATATATATTCCATCTGTTAAGTTAGATAACAAGATTGGTTGATTATTTTGAACTCCTTTTACTAGCTGTATCAATTGTCCTTGCATATTATAGATTTCTACATTTTCTGAAGTTGTGATTCCAGTGATGTAAAAAACTTGATTGGTAATTGGATTAGGGTATAACGCAACTTCTTTATTATCTATTTCTGTGGTTCCTAATCCAGTGTAGCAAGTCCATGACAAATTATCAAATGCTACTCTATCATTAAATTGATTATCCACTAACTCTATTATGATATCACCTTCTACATTGATATTCTCTATCGTATGTGTGATGGCATCCTTATTATAAGGAATTTTTCCTTTTTCTTCTCCATTAATTAATAAAGTATAGCTGCCACTACCTCCATTAAACATTCGCTGCGTAGTTACCGTTAATGATTCAATACCACCAGCAATCGTAGTTGATTTTAAACTTCCTTTGCGAATACAAATGGCTTTACCATCCTCTATGCTTTGATCTGTACGTGCATTGGTTGCTGTCCATGTAATTCCTGCATTGGTCCATTGACGTTCCACATATTGAGATGCTGGTGGATTACCTCCTGTGGAGATAATGCTTTCAAAATCTTCTGTTCCACATGTTGTTTCTTCTCCCCCTTGGTTATCAGCTGTTTTAGCTACTAAAGCATTACTCATTGCAGATTTATTACCTGCATTATCATAGGCTAGCACCGTTAATCTATATTCAGTTAATGGTGAAAGTCCTGTAACTTTTGCCTCGCTCAATGTTGTTTTTGAATTAAATTCTCCATCCACATAAATTTCATAGCCTGCCACAGCATAGTTATCTGTTGAGGCTTTCCATTTGAAATCGATATAATTTACTCCCACACTATTTAACACTAAATTAGTAGGTACAGAAGGAGCTACCTCATCATCTGCTCCACCTCCATTTATAGTGTCTGGCCAAGTATTCGCAGCGGCTGGCCCACCCCAAATCATGGTTGCTAAGTATGGATTATCTATAAAAGGGTTTCTGTTCTTTTGAACATCTGCCACCACATTATTACGATTAATCTCCAAATTTGAAACTGGATCTTCTACGTTCCATTTTAATAAAATATCAGGAAAATCAGAAGAATATGTTGCAGGTCCTTTAGTAATATTTAATGGTTGTGTTCTATTCTCATAACGTACATACATGTACATCAAGATTCGAGCAACATCTCCTTTCCATTCATCACCTGGGTACCAACCTCCATTATTTTTACCTGCTCTCTTACCTTGACCATCTGCGAAAGATAAATGTCCTCTATTGCTATTTAATTGAATATCAGTAGAACGTAAATGATGGGCATCTGAACCTGGAACAGATTTACCTAATGGAGGCGTTCCTTGGGATTGTGCATATACATGCTCTCTATTCCATGAACCATTGACGGATCTACTTCGTTCATGAATTCCACTATTTTCTGAACCATAAAATAAAATGATATTTCCTGGTTTATCAGGATCGGCATCACTGGTTTTCAATACTTCTTTTAAGGTATTATAACTAATTTGATTTTTATGGGTATCAGTTATTAACTTAGTTAATTGCTCCTTTAAAGCATCTCCTTCTTGAGAAAAATCTATGCTCTTATAATAATCTGGTGCGGATTGCGCCCACATTATAAAGGATAGAAATAATGTGAAAATAGATAATTGTTTTTTCATGTCTTATTTTTAATTAAAATTATAAGGTTTCTATTATAAGTTTGTTTGTATGATATATCTGAAGAGGATGATTCTTGATATCAATTTTTACTTTATGATTGAATTGAATATATAATTTTTCATTCAATAACCATAAAAGAGCCTTGTAAGAATCTTCTCCTAAAGCGTGATTTTTAATTTCAACTGATAGGCTACTCTGATCAATGACTAGACTTTTAAATGTATCAGACATCCAATGAAAAGCTCCTTCATCAAATTTAAATATCGTTGGCCACAAACCCGGATGGTCTTTTCCTGCCCCAACAAATAGCTGGTTGTCATTAAAATTTTTCCCAATTACATAAAGAGGCTTCTCTTGTCCCCCCACATTAATTCCCTTTCGTTGTCCATATTTAAACTCATCTAATCCATGATGTCCTCCAATTAAAATACCATCAAACAAATTATAATCATATCTATTGGTTTTCCATATAACTTCTTCTTCTATAGTGCTAAAAGTTGGGACCTTTGGATTATAGATAGAAGAGGAAGCTGGTATTTCAACAATTTGTCCTATTTTATTCATTCAAATGTAATTGAGTAATGCCTTTTGGGTCAAATTTCACAAAGGAAAGCGAAGTTACCATTTAATATTCATGCAGAAAATGATATTAAAGAGCACTTAGTTATCTTAACCTTTTCTTAAACTAAATTAATACTTTAACTTGTTATTTATGGAAACCCACAGGAGTAATTTATTAAAAAGATTAGCTAAATATCATTAAATGGCTTATTTATAATTAATGGAATGTTGATTGCGGTATGAAATTAAAAGTACCTTATGCCTAAAACAGTTGCAGATAAAGTTATTGAATTTAACCAGAATCTTGTCTATCAGGATAACCTCCCTCCAGGCTATAAAGTGGTAAATCCATTTATGGAAAATCCTGAAACGATGGTAGTCATGCAACAATTTTATCATAAATACTACAATGACCACAAACCCCGTAAATTTATTATAGGTATCAACCCAAGTCGTCATGGTGCTGGAGTAACGGGCATTCCATTTACAGATACTAAACGATTGGACAGTGCGTGTAACATTCAAATGAAAACGGCTAGAACGCATGAGGTATCTTCTGTATTTGTATATGATGTGATATTCAATTATGGCGGTCCTAAACAATTTTATAATGACTTTTACATCAATTCTCCTTTTCCTCTCGCCATAACTCGAAAAGCTAAAAATGGAGCTTGGCTGAATGCTAATTATTATGATGATAAATCCTTGTTTGAAATGACACAAGATTATATGATTGATTCATTACAAAAGCACATCGCTATTGGCCTTGATACAGAAGAAGTCTATATTTTAGGAAAGAAAAATGCAAATTACTTAAAAAAGTTAAATGATAAAGCCAAGTTATTTGATCGTTTAGTGGTGCTGGACCATCCACGCTATATACAACAGTATAAATTTAAGACCAGAGAGTTATATATTGATGAATACTTGAGAGCATTATATTCCGAAAAATAGAGACAACTAAAAGTCATTTTAAAATTTAATTAACTGAATAAATCTATAAATAAAACATTTGAATCAAAATAGACAATCTAAACAGAGACTAAATATTATTAATTATCAACTACCAAGTAGTATATTTTATTTAATATTTTTTGGTTTAAGTCATGTGCTATTTGCCCAAGACTCTATCATTCAAGATAAAATTAATAACCAAGCTATCACTGGGCAAATTACTGATTATGAAGAAAATTATTTTCATTTAAAATCACTCAATGAGGGTATTCCAATACAAGATATATCTGGTAATCTTCAAACACCTTTTAAAGCGCTAGCATTTTTTGATAGAAACGTAAAAAGAGATAGCTTAGAATTGGCTTCAGGTGTTCTTAATTTTAATTTAATCCCAAAAGAAGAGCATTTTAAAAAAGATAGTTTAGCTTATAAGTTACATTATTTGCTGCAGAATATGGACATGCTATCCTACGATGATTTACCCAATCGTGCAGATGGATTGGTAGATCCCCCATTAGGAAAAGCATCAAAATTAGAAGGTAGCCCAAGGAAATCTATTTTATTGGGAAAAATTCAATTACAAGATAAAAAAATTCCCATTTACCTAGAACGGGTAAAAGTAGATAACCAATCTCCTATTTGGATATTTTCTGCAGAAACTGTTGAATATATAGAGCCGCTTTATTTTAATTATAAACCAGCAGAAATAGAACAGTATTTACCTTCATTTTTAAAGAACAAAATTTGGGGTATTAATATTTGGCAATTAATAGCCTTAATTATAGGGATAACTTTAGCCTACATCGTTTCTTGGCTTATCACCAGGTTGATTAAATGGATCATCAATAGATTTACAGACAGAGACATCCAAATGGCAGATATGAATAAAGATGTAAATAGCATACAGGTGAATTTTATGGTTTATATCATACGAAAACTTACCGTGCCATTTACCTTATTCTTGATTACAACAATCTTATACCTTTCGTCTAGAGGAGCTATTTCATTTTTGGGTAATATTGCTAATTCTCTTATCAATCTAGTAAATATTGCCTTTGCCATTAGCCTTGCTTGGTTTGTAATGAGTGTTGTAGAAGTTGGATTTAAAGTTTATGCTCATTTTAAAATTAGTCAAGATGATGAAATAATGACACAAATTGAGAATCGTAGAAAGACGAATATATCTATTGGTGTCAAGATTGTAAAAGCAATTGCCTTCCTATGGGCGCTCATATATATACTCGGTCTTTACATAGATATTACGGGGATTGGTAGAGTATTATTGACATCTGCTGGTATTATAGGGGTGATTCTCGGTTTTGCTGCCCAATCCGTTATCGGAAATTTTATAGCAGGAATACAAGTAGCAATCACAAAACCAGTGAAAATTGGAGATACCGTGATTATAGAAGGTGAATGGGCCAGTGTAGAAGATTTACGCTATACCTATGCGGTCATTAAAACTTGGGATAATAGAAGATTGATATTACCTATGAAAAAATTAGTCGTAGACACCATAGAAAACTGGTCTCATACGATGGCACCCACGAGCAGCGGTATTTTTCTATATGTAGATTACACAGCAGATGTAGATAAAATAAGGGGCTACTTCATAAACCTTGTAAAACAGCATAGATTATGGAACAATGAAGTGGAGCCTGAGCTTATTGTTTATGCGAGTGATAGAGAGACTTTTACTTTACGCGCAAAAGTAAGTTCTGATACACCTAATCATACTTGGAATATGGAGTGTGAAATTAGAGAGCAAATGTTGAAATATCTAAGCCAAAATGAAGACGTATTACCAAAACAAAGATTAATTGTTACTTCAAATAATTCAATAAAAGGTTAGTAATATGAATATAGGGTTGAATTGATATCATCACTTTAATCATCCAATTGGTTTAGATATTGGGCCAGTGCATGCCCCATACTGAAAGATCCTTGCAATAGATATCCACCAGTTGGTGCATACCAATCCAACATTTCACCTAAGACATGGGTATTTTGAATTTTTTTGAGTTGTAAATTTTCGTCTACTTCCTCTATCGCTACCCCACCCAGCGTAGAAATAGCCTCATCTATCGGCGCTGCGTTAACTAAATTGAGTGCTAAAGATTTAATATTTTTTGCTATTAAATCAGTATTCAAAAACTCTTCTTTGCTCGTTATAATTTTTAACAGCGCAATGGCAGTTTTATCTAATTTTAAGTCTTGTTTTAGAATTTCTGTAACTTTAGATTTTCTTGAATTTTTTATTTTATTTTGAATCTGCTTTATACTTAATGTTGGTTTTAAATCTAAATGAATGATGACTTCTTTTTGTTTCAGAAATTCTTCTTGAATCTTCTGGCTTAGGGCATAAATCGCATTACCTTCAATCCCGAATGCCGTAATCACTAATTCCCCTTTGCTATCAGATTCTTCAAAAGAAACTTTAATATTCTTTAATGGTTTACCACGATGAACTTGAATAAATTCTGCGGGCCAATCAATTTGAAAGGCACAATTCGCAGCTCTAAAATCATTGACTTTAATACCTTTTTTTTCAAATGGAATCTTCCAATGACCATCAGAACCTGTAATAGACCAACTTGCACCTCCTAGTGCAAATACTACCCTATCTGCTTTAATAATTTCTGAATTTTCAAAAATTATATTTCCTTCATTATCCCATCCTTTCCAAGTTTGATTTAATTCTATCTTGACCCCTTTTTCCTTGATATGATCAATAATTTGATTAAGAACTTCTATAGGTTTAATCCCTTTTTCTGGAAAAACCCGATGGCTAGAGCCACTAAAAGTGGGTATCCCAATATTCAAAAACCAATTTCTTAAATCCTCATTATTAAAACTTCTGATATAAGGATCCATGAATTGATGAGGAATATACTTTTGAATTAAATCCTCTATACTCGAATCAAAAGTCAAGTTTAAACCACCCTCACCCGCCACTAAAAACTTACGCCCTAGGGTATTCTTTTGATCGTATAATGTCACTCGATATTTAGTTACATCGATTTGTGCGGCAAGCATCAAAGCTGAAGGTCCACCACCAATGATTGCAAGATTCTTCATAGGTTATATTTCATTATTAAAAATTACTATTTAATTTATTAAAATCTGTAATAGTAAGCATATTGGTAAAGATATAAGTAAACAAATAAATAATAAACTAAAGATAAATGATTATAAGAAATTTGATGTAGTCAATATAAACCCTTACAAAACATGAAGATTGTAAACATATCAGTGGACTTGAAACTTCAAAATAAAAAAGCTAACCCTTCAATAGATTAGCTTTAAATCAAATTCAATTCTATAATTTTATTGTACCAACTGGAATCCTCCTTTTACCAGAACTTCTGTATCTTGTGGCAATGTGGTTTTGATTTCAACATAGTTATCATCCTCTACCCCAGTTTCAATTACCTTTTCTTCAAAAGTATATTTTCCTACGTTTTGAGATTTTTTAATAAGGATAACCTTATCACTATCTAATTCTAAAATCGCATCCTTGGGTAAAGCTAAATGCGGCTCAGCCTTTGTTTTAATTCTAGCATCAGCATACATACCAGAAGATAATTTAACATCCTCTGGCAAATCAATATCACAATGTACATTCATCGTTCTTGTGTCTGGATTAATCGCCTTGCTGATTAAATGAACTTTGGCTATATACACTTGGTCTGGATTCTCTTGCAGAGTAAATTCTACCGGCATTCCTTCTTTGATATGGGATAGATCCTTTTCAAACACCTGCAGCTCAAGATGCATTTCCTTGTTATTTGTAATAACAATTGCCACATCTTGTGGACTCAAAAATTGGCCATTTGTCGCAGTTACCTCTTGTATATACCCACTAATAGGTGAGGTTATCGCAATGGTAGATTTAATGTTATTTCCACGAATATTATTTGGATTAATTTTCATCATCTGTAACCTTCTACGCAATGCATCTAGTTTATTCTTTACTAAATTATAATCTGCCTGTGAACGCTGATATTTTTTTTGAGAAACGATTTCTTCTTTTACCAATATTTTTTGACGTTCATAATCTTCTTTCAAATAAGCAACTTCACTTTTTGCTTCTAAATACGCTTGTTGTGTTTCTATAAATTCAGGGTTTTCTATTGTAAAAAGTACCTGTCCAGCATTCACCCATTCACCGGGTAATAAATTCAATGATTTCACATACCCTCCATAATAAGCGCTTACTTCTGCCTTATTCTCTGGAGGAACATCCAATATGCCAGATGCAGTGATATAGTCATAAAAAGCATGTTCTTGTATGGTTCCTAACTGCATATTAGAAGATTGAAATTGTGTAGTAGTTACTTCAATATCCGTATTTTCCACCACCGTATTTTCCATATTTACATCTTCTGGTTTTTGTTCTGTTTCTGAACAAGAGAGCATAAATAATAGACTGAATATGATGTAGGAATATTTCATGATTTCTGATTTCATCTCATTTAAATTTTTAATTAACTAAGTCTAAAAGGTTTAATCTAGATAATTGAGCTCAATAACGGTATGGTTATAGGCATTCAAATTTTCTAAATAATTAAGCTCTATTTTCTTTGCATTTTCTAATAACTGCACATAATCTAAAAAATCAATTTCACCATTTTTATAAGCTAGCTGTGCTGATCTTATCATTTCTTTGGCTAATTGTTTTCCTGTTTGTTGGTAATAGGATAGAGCCTCCTCATATTTGTCTATATCCTGTAATAAACCATAATATTTGGCTTGAAATTGCTTTAAAAAGTTTTGCATTTTTAATCCAGCAATTTCTTGTTCAATCTCATTAGATTTTATTTTAGCTTTATAACTTTTATTAAATAATGGCAATGCTACGCCCACTTGAAAACCAGAATAGATTTTACTATCGTCAAAAAATTTATTCACAGAAGTAAATGCTTCTGCTTCGATTTCTGGTAAACGGTCTGCATCGTATGTGGCTTTTGTTTGCTCTAATATGACTTCTGATTGCTTGTAATATTTCAACATCGGATGTTCATCCACATCCATCGGAATCACAAGAGCTTTAATTGGCGTTAATGAATCAATGATGATATTATCTTCTCTATGCAACCATTGTTGTAGGTTTAAATAATATTTTTTCCTTTCCATCAAAAGTTGATGCAACTGTAATTGAATTTCTTGATGTTTGGCAGCAGCAGTCATTTTTTCTAAGTTATTGCTTTCCCCTAATTCAAATTTGCGTCTTGCTCCGTAGGCGAACTTTGCATATAGACTATCTAAAGATTTATATACATTTTCTACCTCTTGGGTGTATCGAATGTTATAAAATGCCTTAGCTGTTTCTCTTTTTATTTCTCTTTCTAAAAGAGCTATTTGGGTTTGGCTTAATTGTGCTTTGCTTTGTGCCAATTTCTTGTAACTCTTATAATATCCATTTAATTTAAAAGTTTGTGAAACCCCTAAAACATGTAATAGCTTTCCATCCTCACCCACATTCGCTTCATCCAAATTATAATAGATATGCGTATTATCAACATTATATACAGCATCTGCTAAGGCTTCATCTGCCAATACCCGTTGATTCTGAGCTGTAATGGATAGGTTATTTTCAATGGCCAAATTCTGGATCGACTCTAAATCCATGGTTTGGCTATTTCCTATTCCTAAACCACCGAGTAATATAAACGTTGCCAGAACTTTCTTATTCATTTTTTTTATTGCTCTCTTTTCATAAATGGTATATAAAATCGGCAACACGATTAAAGTCAATAAAGTAGAGGTTATTAAACCACCAATCACCACCGTTGCTAATGGTTTTTGAACCTCTGCCCCTGTTGAGGTAGATATAGCCATAGGTAGAAATCCTAGTGCTGCTGCAGCTGCTGTAAGCATAACAGGCCGTAACCTATCTCTCGTACCTACTAAAACTCTTCTATTGATGTTAGACACACCTTCTTTTTTCAATTCCTTGAAGTGTTCTATTAATACAATTCCGTTTAACATTGATATACCAAATAAGGCAATAAATCCTACTCCCGCAGAGATGCTAAAAGGCATATCCCGCAGCCAGAGAAGAAGGATACCACCCACAGCAGAGAATGGAATCGCAGTGTAGATTAATATGGCATCTCTTATGGATCCAAAAGCAAAATATAGCATAAAGAAAATCAAGACCAATGCCATGGGTACTACAAACAATAACCGTTGTTTTGCCGATCTTAAATTCTCAAACTGTCCTCCATAAGAAACAGAATACCCTGTTGGAATTTTGATTTGAGTCTCCACTATTTGCTCCACGTCTTTCACCACACTTTCAAGATCTCGGTTCCTTACATTTACCCCAACCACCACGCGACGTTTTGCTTCATCTCTAGAAATCATCGCTGGACCTTTAGTAAAGGTTATTTCAGCCACTTCGCTCAAAGGAATCTGTTGCCCATTCGGGGTTTTCACTAAGGTATTTTTAATGCTTTGTAGGTTATTTCTGCTATTTTCTTCATAGCGCACTACAAGATCAAACTGTTTCTCTCCCTCAAAGATGATTCCTGCCTTTTTACCAGCAAATCCAGTTTGTAGAACATCATTTACATCAGAAATATTGAGACCATATCTAGCCAATTTATTCCTATCGTATTTTACCGTCATCTGAGGTAAACCTGCAATTTTTTCTACTGTAATATCCGCAGCACCTGGTACGTCTTTAATAGCGCTTTGGATTTCATTGGCCTTCTTATACAAGACATCTAAATCTTCGCCAAATATTTTAATCGCCAAATCTGAACGTACGCCTGTAATTAACTCGTTAAATCGCATTTCAATGGGCTGTGTAAACTCAATATCAATACCTGGCATTTTGCGTTGAATTGCTTCTTTAAAAGCATCGGCTAAACCATCTTTTGTACTCGCCGTTGTCCATTCTTTTCTTGGGTGTAGCGTAATAATCACGTCTGATTCTTCCATAGACATAGGGTCTGTTGGCACCTCTGCTGCTCCAATTCTAGATACTACTTGATTCACTTCTGGAAATTCCTTTAGAATATTTTCCATTTGCGTGGTGAGTTCTATGGTTTTCTCTAATGAAGTTCCTGTTTTTAATACGGGTTGAATCACAAAATCCCCTTCATCTAGGGTGGGAACAAATTCAGATCCCATTCGCGTAAATAAAAATCCTGCTAAAACTAAGACCACCACCGCAGAAATTAATACCACTCTCTTATTCCTCATGGCGTATCGAAGGGTTGGTTTATGTCTTGCCTGTACCCAACGTACAATGCGATTAGAAATATTATTTTTATTTTCCTTCTTAGGCTTTATAAACAAAGCAGAAATTACAGGAACATAGGTTAAACACAATATAATCGCTCCAATTAATGCAAAACTAAACACCAATGCCATCGGACGGAACATCTTCCCTTCTACTCCTGTAAGGGATAAAATCGGAATAAACACAATCAAAATAATTAATTGACCAAATACGGCAGAATGCATCATATTATATGCACTATCTATGGTAATTTTATCAATTGCTTTTTGTTTATCTTGTTTATCTAAAGGTGTTAATTGATTGTAGCCAGTCGAAATTTTAAAAGCAATAAATTCTACAATAATTACCGCACCGTCTATGATTATTCCAAAATCAATCGCTCCTAAGCTTAAGAGGTTGGCATCTACATTAAAGATATACATCATTCCCAATGCAAACAATAAACTTAAAGGAATTACAGAAGCTACAACTAAACCAGAACGTAAATTCCCGAGTAATAATACTACCACAAAGATAACGATCAAACACCCCAGAATTAAGTTTTCTGCAATAGTGAAGGTGGTTTTATCCAATAACTCACTTCGTTCTAAAAACGGATTTATATAAACCCCAGGAGGCAGTGATTTCTCAATTTCTTGTACTCTTTCTTTCACATTGGCAATGGTAGATTGCGTATTAGCGTCCTTCAACATCATGATTTGCCCTAAAACCTTTTCACCTTCTCCATTACCTGTAATAGCTCCAAACCTCGTTGCATGTCCATAACCTATCGTGGCTACATCTCGCAAATATACTGGCATGTTATTTTTGGTCGTAATAATGATTTGTTTTAAATCATCTAAACTCTCTGCCAATCCTTCTCCACGAATAAAGTAAGCTTCATTCCCTTTTTCAATATATCCACCACCCACTACAGCATTATTTCCTTCGACCGCAGTATATACTTCTTCAAGTGAAATTCCCATAGATCGCAAACGATTTGGGTTAATGGCCACTTCATATTGTTTCAAATATCCACCCCATGTATTCACCTCCACTACACCATCTATACCAGATAATTGACGCCGAACAATCCAATCTTGAATTGTTCTTAAATCTGTAATGGTGTAATCATCCTTATATTCAGGCTCTACATCCAAGATGTATTGATAAATTTCACCCAGCCCTGTTGAAATTGGCCCCATAGATGGAGAACCAAAACCCTCTGGAATATTCTCTTCTGCTGTCTTTATCTTCTCTGCAATCAACTGTCTTGGGATATACGTTCCCATATCCTCTTCAAACACAACCGTAACTACCGAGAGACCAAATTTAGAAATAGACCGTATTTCTTTAACCCCTGGTAAATTGGTCATCTCTAACTCTACAGGATAGGTTAAGAATTTCTCTACATCTAGCGTAGAAAGGTTTCTAGAAGTAGTAATCACTTGTACTTGATTATTGGTAATATCAGGTACTGTACCAAATGGAATATGATTTACAGCATATAGACCAAATCCAGTGATAAATGCAGTAAATAAAAGTATAAGTAGTTTGTTGTGAACACTAAACGCAATAATTCTCTGCATGACCTTGACGATTCAAATGTGAATATTCAAAGTTACCCCTATATCAAAGGGTTTCATAATATATTGCCTTAAGAATTACTTAAGATATTGGTATCAGTACCTCAAAAATACTTCCTTGAGGTTCGTTATAATTATACGAAATTTTAGCACCTAAAAGCTGAGCGGCTCTTAATGCAATGGATAAACCTAACCCATTGCCTTTTACTTTAGAGTAACGACTAGAACGATAAAATGGATTGAAAATTAGATCTAAATCACTCTCAGGAATACCATTTCCTTCATCTGCAATACTGATAGAAAATTGTTCACCTTTCATTTTGGTTTGAATTAAAATGCTTCCATTTACAGGAGAAAACTTTATTGCATTTGATATAATGTTCCCTAAAATTAGATTTGCAAGTTGCTCATTCACTTGGGGTAAGTATGCATGATATAAAGTATTAATTTCAATGTTATTTTCTTCAATCAAAGGTTTATTTCTATCCAATAAATCTTTTAAAATATCAATCAATGGTTTGTGAACAGAACTTATTTGATCTTGTTCCATCCGAGCCATGGTTAACAATTGTTCTGTAAGTTCTGCCATATGATCAATCTCGGAAAGTGCATATTTAATCTTGTCCTGATATTCATCTGCCGTACGAGGTTTTCTAATCGTAACTTCTAGCGTACCTTTCAAAACAGCCAAAGGCGTACGTAATTCATGAGAGGCATCAGATGTAAATTGTTTCTCCCGAATTAAGGCATTCTCTATTCTATCTAGTAAATGATTGATAGACGCAGATAAATCATAAATTTCATCTTTGTTGGTTGGTAAAGCTACTCTCTCATTCAAGTTATTTTTAGAAATTCTATCAGTAGTTGCGGTTATGCTAGAAATAGGTTCAATACTTTTCCCCGCTAGAAATCTAGAAATTAGAAATAGGAAAACCAATAAAGTTGGATATAATATTAAAAGTGTTGTTCGTAAGTTTTTTAAGGTGTGAAGCTGGGCACTAATAGAAACACCAGCGATTAAATAACCTTCAATTATACCATCCTTTTTAAATGGCAATTGCATTTGACGCACAGGCATTTCATGTAAAACCGCATTATATGATTTTTCTGAATCCACATGATCCAATACCTGCATCACATCATTCTTCAGATTAGGTGAACGATCTTTTATTTTTCTATTTTTATCAATTAATTGAATAAAAACAGGATTCACTTCCGTTTCTTGGTGCTCTCTAGCCTCCCATTCTGCCTTGTTTCCAAATTGGAGGTTACCTTCTTTAAAATCGACTTCTGCTAAGTGTTTATAAGTTTCTTGTCTTAAATTATGATCTAAATTATAATAAATACTCGTATATACGATATAATAAATAAACACAAAAACCAGTGCTAATAGCAAAGCCGTTGCTATAAGATAGTAAAACGATATGCGCGTTCTGAAATTCATATATCTTTAGCCATAAATCCTACTCCTCGTATGGTCTGCAAGATTTCATCATCCTTGGTTAAGTTTAATTTTTTACGAATTGCATTCATATAAACATCTAAAATTGCTGTATCATAGTCAAAGTGAATATCCCAAACATCCACTATAATCTTTTGCCTAGAGCAAACTTTATTTTTATTCTGAATTAAATATTCTAGTAAATCAAATTCCTTTTGAGTTAAATGAATAGGTTGATTATTTAAAAAAGTTTCCCTCGTTTCTGAATTCAATTTAATATTGCCTAAAACTAAAAGCCTGTCCTCTTTATCATTTTCTCTAAGTTGAACTTCTATTCTTGCTAAAAGTTCTTCAAAATCAAATGGTTTTTTGATGTAATCGTTGGCACCCATACGCAGGGCTTGTACGGTATCTGCCACCATATCCTTAGCGGTTAAAAATATAACAGGGGTTAGAATTCCCTTTTCACGAATTTTACTACAAATCTCTAAACCAGACATTTCTGGGAGCATCCAATCCAATAATATTAAGTCATAATCATGGTGAATAGCGTATTCATAACCAATCAAACCATGGCCAGCGCTCTCCACTTTGTAGCCCTCTTCTTCTAGACCTTGTTTTAAAAAGGCTAAAATCCCAGGCTCGTCTTCAACTACTAGTATGCGAGTGTGATTTTTCATCCTTTATAGAGATTCATGTAAAGTTAATCATTCATAATTTAATGACGTTAAAAAATGATATGAAGAAAAATTTGGAACAAAAATTGAAAATGTTTCTTTAAACCATTTAACGATGAAGAATAAAATAACTGTTTTAGCATCCATATTTATTTTGGGTATCGGCTCCATATATGCACAAGAAATACCTGCCAGTAAAGTACCAGCACATATTCAAACGAGCTTTAAAGAGAAATTTGCAAAGGCTACCGATATTGAATGGGAGAAAAAAGGGGAATTATATGAGGTAGAATTTGAAATGAATCAGTATAATGAGGAATATAAAGCCTACTATGATATTAAAGGAGATTTGGTTAAATATAAAGTAGAATTATCTGATCAAAACATACCGGCGGTGGTAAGTAATGTAATAAAAAGCAACTACCCTATTTATAAGATTGATGAAGTAGAAAAAATTGTGCAAAAGAATGTTACAACTTACAAAGTAGAAATAGAAAATGATGAGGAAGAAGAAATTGTCATTTATTTAGATGAAAAAGGTAAAAGATTGAACTTATAATTTTTTTACATAACCTACCTATAAAATAACAAAAATCCGATTTTAGTTTTCTAAAATCGGATTTTCTTATTCAGCATATATTCTACTCTATTAATTTAAAACAGGTACATTTCTATTATTCCATGACTGATTGGCGAAATCTCGAGGTAGATCTTTATTTGCTACAGGTTCCGAAACATCTAAATCTGTAAGGGTTTTCATAAAAAGTATGATATCCTCCATTTCTCTATCCGTTAGATTCAATGGTTCCGGAGACAAGGTTTGATGTGGTACATCTAGGCCACGGCCAGCACCTCCACCATCGTTATAGAAATCCATTAAAGTCTCTAAAGTAGTAAAAGCTCCGTTATGCATGTAAGGCGCCGTTTTTTCTGCGTTGCGCACTGTTACCGTTTTGAAGGAATGTTTATAAAAATCTGCACTTTCCTTTATTAATCCTGCAAACCTCCCATAATCCTCATCTAATTCCCAAGGTTCAGTTTCAGTTTTGGTTACTCCTAAAACCTCTGATTCTGATTCATTATAAAAAGGTGGAACCAAGCCACTAAAAGTAGGAATAAAATGACAGGTAGCACAGGCTGCTTTTCCTGCGAATAAATTAAAACCATTTTTTTCTGAAGCATTCAAATCACCTTCTCTACGCATAAACCGGTCTAATTTGGTATTAAATTTCCCCAGACTCATCACATAGGCAGAAAGTGCATAATCTATACTATTTATGCTCAATGAATTAGAGTAACTCTTAGGGAAAGCCTCTTTGAAGAGCTTTTGATAAGTGGGAGACTTACGTAGTTTATTCACAATTTCATTATAAGATGTATGAAACTCTTGTTCGTTGGTTACCACATGTTCAAATTGGTTTTCTAGACTCGCTACTCTCACATCCCAAAACATTTTTTTAGCATAAACACTATAAGGCAAGGCCATAGAATTTCTAGTTAAGGTCCCATCACCATCAATAGAAATACTCTTGGCAAGTCCATCTGTAAAAGCCTTGTCTGGATGATGGCAAGAAACGCATGCCATTTCATTATTGGAGGAAAGCAATGGATCATAAAATAAAATTTTACCTAATGCCCTTTTCTTATTGAATAAGTCATCATTTTTTTGGCTCACAAATGCAAATGGGTCTAAAAAGTCTTGTTGAAAAAGATTATTCGCATTATAGTTTAAAGCTTGGGTAAATGCCTTATCTGTTTCGTTCCAAGTTTCATAACCTAGTGCAAAATGAATCTCTTTCACCACTTCATAAAGTGGATTCATGAAGTTTTGGATGTACGACAAGCGATCAAAAGTTTCAAAATCTTGATTTTTACGTAGAAATATCTGTGCTTGTTCCAATGTTTTTTGACTTATTTGATGTAGCTCTTTTTGATTTACAGCATCCAGTTCATCTTTAAAATATCCTAAATATTTTTGATTAGATTTCGTTTGAACGATCGCATCCTCTAATCCTAATAATGAACCTGGTGTATCAAACCCTGTGATGGATAAGGTTGCTTGTCGAATAATATTGTAACGTAAAGCCTCAAACACTTGGCGTTGATTAATCACCATACTTGCTAGGGTTTGCTCAAAATCATATAAATCTCTTTCAAACTCTTTGGCAAAGTGAGCAATTGCTGCATGCGTTTCTGCATTAATCTCTCCAAACATCAACTCATCTATAACTTGCAATCCTTTGGGTTCTATAATATTGATATCTGTATCTTTAGGAGCTAGTTTTGGCAATGGTGCACCATTTGCTTTTTGATCATAGAATTGTTTATCGGCATATTCTATGATAAATTCTATTTCTTTAAAAGCTTTTCTTAAATCTTTATAAGCCTTTAATTCATCATCTGAAAGATACGATTGGTGTTTATGAGCATCTACTAATGAATAAAAGGTATTGGTAGCAAGTTTTAGGTCTTTTAAATCTGCTTTAATTTGTTTTTGTATACGTGGCAAGGCTGGTTGAATTTCCTGTCCTTGATTCGGTTGATTAGAATTAATTTTACAATTGCATAAACTGGCAAATACCATTAAGCAAAGAAAACCTTTATAAAAGATATGCATAATTATAGGCTTTTAATAAAAAAATCAAACCCGCATAATTACGGGTTTGATAAATTAAAGTAATGAAAATGAAATTATTTTACTATGACTTTTCTTGTCTCACCATCATTGTTTACCATATAATAAAGTCCTGATTCTAATGAAGAAACGTCAATTGTAGCTTGATCTCTTACTACTAAGATTCTCTGTCCTAATTCATTGTAAACCGCTACATCCTGTGGCTTGTTTAGGTAAAGAATTCTCTCTACTGGGTTTGGATGAACTTTGAACATATCACCTTTAATTTCTTTTACCTCTGCAGTAGAAAGTGCTTCCATAGCGCCTGGTCTGTCAAATCCTGTAATGGCAAAAGTTAAAGAGTTATTATAAGGTGCTGGGTTAGAATCTGCAGGGTGTTGAGAGTTCGCTAAAATAGATTTTCCATCTGGTAAACCAATCGCTCCTGTGATTTCTGCTCCCATTGGAGTTTGTGTAATTCTTACTAAATCATCAACGGTTGGATTCTCAATCGCAGTATCTAATAAATATAATTCACACATTCTACCATTAGTTCCTGCTGGCATTCTTCCGTAAGAAGATCCATTTAAATCTTCACAAATTAATAAGTAAGATTTATCATTTACATATAACATATTCAATCCATCTGGATTAGATAAATGCTTGTTTGGGTAAGAAGCAACATCTGGACTTTCAGAGAAATAAGGTCCTCCTTCTACGTGAATAGAAACTTCCATAGTCTCTGGATTATAAACTAATACTCTACCATAGTAATCCCAATAAGCTTCATTATCTGGTGTGGTACCTTGATCTTTAGCTCTATTAATATGGTGTGGAGCATAAGCACCTCCCATCAAAGCATCGTCATTCCAATTTCTTGCAGGATTATCACGTCCAGTTTCTGTCATATAGAGTAATCCAGTAGTGGTATCATATGTCGTCCACTCTAATCTATTAAACATGGTTGCTCCTACTTTAGCAGCAAGTTCTCCATAGTTTAGCATATTATCTAAATTACCATTATCTACTTTGATCCATTTTTCTGCAGCATCTTGTTTGTAAACATATAATGAACCTGAAGTAAATTCTCCTGGTTTATCTGCGATAAACTTAGAGAAATATCCTGGTGTATTGTCTACACTTAAATATACAGTCTTGTTATCTGGTGCAACAGCTCCTCCCTCAAAGGCTTGTCTACCCCAGTTATATTGTTTTCTAATAGCTTTAGCTTCTCTTGGATCAATCTCTACCATCCAGTTGAAGTTTTGGTATTTTTTGATGGTTTTAAAATCCGCCATGTCTATACCAGAATATTTAATGGTAAAGTCTGCTGTATCTCTAATCCCTGTTCCTCCACTGAAATAAGAAATATCTTTGTTACTAGATCTCCACCACTCTTCTGCAGTCCAGATTCTACCATCTACAGTTGATGTGATTCCACCGCAGTTCATTCCTGTTTCTCCTGTAGCTCTAAAATCTACATTAAAGAATTTACCTTCTCTACCATCAGTCAATTTTTGTGGTACAATTTCTAGTAATTCTGTTTGTGGGTTACGAGCTATTTTAAAAGTAGTCATTCCACCACCATCACCAATCTTGTCATTGGCTTGTATCATTTCGTGGTTTACAGAAACCCAACCTAATTCGTTTTCTGGGTTCGCTGATACAGAACAATCAAATTCATTCATCGGTGTAAATCCTATGAAATCATGCCATTGTTTTGCTGGAATAGAGTCTCCTTTAGAAGTTTGTACATAATCTGTGTTACCAACAAATAAAACTTGGAAATCAAATGGAGAAGGAGGAACTACTACTTCTTTTGCATTCCAATCTGGTTGTACAGATTGTGGAAATGGATTTTGAGCTACTGTCTGTGTAAAGGCCGTAAGCGCAACTACAGTTGTAAATAATTGTTTCATGTTTTAAAATTATGTTTGAAGCAAAAATATGTTTTCAAAGCTGCACTCATATTTCGTAAACGTTTTTAAATTATTACCTCAATGTAAATTCATGTCATCTTTTCGTTAATAATAGGAATTATTCTAAATAATAAATAGATTGAGAAAATTAACGATAAACTAACTTAAAGGACTAAGGAAATTTTATTATGAATAAATATATAATTGTAAGCATGATAATTATTAGTTACTGAAATTGAAAGTAAATAAGCAAAAATGTAAATTTATTGTTAATTTAGGTCGAAATTAACTTAAAGCGTATACCACTCATTCTAATAAAATATTTAATTCATGACACTACCATTTAGAATAGGTTTATTACCTAAAATTATATTAGCCATTATTGCGGGTATTTTAGCCGCGATGATATTCCCCATATGGGCTGTAAGGATTTTTGTTACAATTACTTCTATCTTTTCTAATTTCCTGTCTTTTATTATTCCACTAATAATTTTAGGGCTTGTAGCACCTGGGATTGCCGATTTAGGTAAAGGAGCTGGGAAGTTATTAGGAATTACTGCATTGATAGCTTATGGCTCTACAATTACCGCTGGTTTCATTTCCTACCTTTCCACAGAATGGTCTCTACCCATGCTTTTATCTGCAGAAGAATTAGCTACGGGTAGTGATTTAACTGTAGAAGAATCTATTACTCCTTTCTTTAATGTAGACATGCCTGCCATGATGGGCGTGACAACAGCTTTAGTACTGGCATTTGTTTTAGGTCTAGGGGTAGCCTCTATAGAAGGAAATAAAATGAAAGGTATTTTACAAGAGTTTAAAGATATCATTATTTGGATTATAGAAAAAGCGATTATTCCTATGCTTCCACTCTATATATTTGGAATCTTCATCAAAATTGGTGCAGAAGGACAAGTTGCTGTAGTTTTAGGTCTTTTCTTCAAAGTCATAATTATCATCTTTATAATGCACGTATTATGGCTTTTATTTCAATTTACCATTGCTGGTTCTATTGCGAAAAAAAATCCTATCAAAGCTTTAATAACCATGATGCCAGCTTACATGACTGCGCTTGGTACCCAATCCTCTGCTG
This sequence comes from Weeksellaceae bacterium, assembly GCA_051011115.1. Taxonomy (GTDB): domain Bacteria; phylum Bacteroidota; class Bacteroidia; order Flavobacteriales; family Weeksellaceae; genus Profundicola. The sequence continues at coordinate 17,661 of JBPCUN010000076.1, read as the reverse complement.
CAACTATTCCAGTTACTTTAATCCAAACCAAGAAAAATGGTGTGGCTGAAGAAGTAGCTGATTTTGTGATTCCATTATGTGCTACAATACATCTTTCTGGTAGTATGTTGAAGATTGTAGCCTGTGCTTTTGCCATTATGTATATGACGGGGATGGATACCAGTTTTGAGATGTTTGTAGGGTTTATCATGATGTTAGGCATTACTATGATTGCTGCACCTGGTGTGCCAGGAGGTGCAATTATGGCAGCAGTTGCCTTGTTGGAATCAATGTTAGGATTTGATCAAACCTTAGTAGGTCTTATGATTGCGCTATACATTACAATGGATAGCTTTGGAACTGCGTGTAATGTTACTGGTGATGGGGCTATAGCCTTAGTAGTAAATAGAATTAATAGAAATTTGAACAAGAAAACTACCATTCAGGCGTGATTCTTGATTTATCGTATTCTTGTTTTATAAAGACATTTTACAATACCATAATGTAAGATGTGTCACTTATAGTATATTTTTTAAATTTAAATTGTTATCACATGCAAAATAATCATGTAGGGTCTTTAATATTAGATGTTTTTAAATCAAATAGTGAAAAAGAATTTCTAAAAAGTTATAATAGGGACCATACATATACAGGACAACAAGCTGCAGAAGCTACTTATAAAATCGCTAGATGTTTGATGGCAGAAGGTTGCCAAGTTGGAGACAGAGTCGCTATTTATTCTCAAAATTATCCTGAGTGGACTTTAATTGACCTCGCCTGTATACATGCCAAAACAGTAAGTGTACCTATTTTTGCTACCAGTAATGCAGGACAAACAGAATATATTTTAAAGGATTCAGGATCAAAAATTGTTTTTGTAGGAGATCAGCCCCAATATGATGAGATCATGAAAACTGACTTGAAAGATGATATCAGAATTATTGTTCTCAATGATGAAGTAAAACTCCAGACACCTAACAGTATATTATATAAAGATTGGTTGGAGAAATATGAAAATACTGAGTTAAATTCAGAATTAGAAAAGAGAACGCAAAGCATACAGGAACAAGATTTGCTAACTCTTATTTATACAAGTGGAACTACAGGGAAACCAAAAGGCGTTAAACTTCACCATAAACAATTTAATGCGCTGATTAAAAATCATAACATTGTATATGATTTCAAGCCTGAATATACTTCCATCACATTTTTACCTTTATCGCACGTTTTTGAAAGAGGTTGGTGCTACATTATTCTCGCCAATGGGATGACAAATATTTATTTAAATGATCCTAAAGTAATTGCAAAAGCCATTACGGAGGTGAAGCCTGATACCTTCTGTGCAGTGCCAAGATTGTATGAAAAAATTTACGCAACTATCATGGATAATGTACACCAACAGTCTGTTGTAAAACAAAAAATGTTTCATTGGGCTGTAGATATAGGTAAAAAGCATCTTCTATACATTCAAGACCATAAAAAAGTTCCCACTGCCTTAGCTCTTAAATATAAATTGGCAGAAAAACTTGTATTTAATAAGATTAGAAATCAGTTAGGTGGAAATTTAAAGATTTGTCCTTGTGGAGGTGCTTACATGCCAGATGATTTAGTAACTTTCTTCAGAGGAATCGGGTTTCCTTTATTAGTAGGATATGGGCTCACAGAGTCTACTGCAACCGTTACTTCTTTTACAGAAGAAAACTACAAAGTAGGTACTGTGGGAAAACCATTGGTGAATGTACAAGTGAAAATCGGTGAAAACAATGAAATTCTGGTAAAGGGTGACACAATTACGTCGGGATACTTTAATCTAGACGAAGAATCAGAAGAAATATTTACATCGGATGGTTGGCTCAAAACTGGAGATGCAGGACACCTAGATGAAGATGGTTATTTGGTGATTACAGATAGGATTAAACAATTAATTAAAACAGCCAATGGTAAATACATTGCTCCTCAATTAGTTGAGGGGCATTTAACCCAAAGTCCATTTATTTCTCAAGCTATGGTGGTAGGTGAAGGTAAACCTTATGCCTCTGCGCTTATCACGTTAGACAAAGAAACCGTTGTACGATGGGCAAAAAACAGAAAGATAACATATAACAGTTATGAGGAATTAACTAAAAATGATTTGTTAAGGCAGTCTATTGCTAAATCTGTAAAGAAAAAACAAGCGAAGTTATCGGATTATGAAAAGGCTAAAAAGTTCAAAATTCTCAACAGAGAATTTAGCATGGAAGATGATGAATTGACTCCTACGCTTAAGTTTAAAAGAAAAACTATTTTAGAGAAATATGCTGATGACATAGCTAGTATGTATAGAAAAGCTTAATATATTGTATATAATTTGGAATGAATTGATTACATTAAAGGTGAAATCAGTCTAAAACATTTTTCTAAAAACTGTTTATATTTTTTTCTAGTAACCCATTCATTATAATGAATTTGCCTAGAAGCCTTTAAATCATTATTAAAGGCTTCTCTTAGTTTTCTTGTAATTCCTTGATCATAAACTAAAGCATTTACTTCAAAATTTAAGTCAAAGCTTCTATTATCCAAATTGGCTGTACCTACGATAGAAAGATCATCGTCACATACCATGGTCTTGGCATGCACAAATCCTTTTTGATACAAATAAATCTCTACACCTTGTTTTAAAAGTTCAAGATAATAAGATTTTGATACTGCATTTACGATTCTTGAGTCTGAAACTTCTGGAACTAAAATTTTTACTTTCACACCTCTAAGTACCGCCATATGCAGCGCATGTAATAATTCTTCTCCTGGTATTAAATAAGGCGTTGTTATCAATATTTCATTTTTAGCTATCGTAATCGCATATAGTAAACTATATAAAATACTAGGATTTATAGAATCAGGACCACTCGGTATGATTTGCACCCATTGCGGGGTTTCCAAAACAGGATGTTCTTTGAAGAATAATGTATTAGGTTTTATATTTTGACCTGCACAGAAGTTCCAATCCGCTAAAAATATTCGCTGCAATTCATTTACAGTTTCTCCTTCTAGCATTAAATGTGTATCTCTCCAATATAGATTCTCTTGTGATTTATTAATGTATTTATCACTCACATTAATCCCCCCAACAAAGCCGACGCACCCATCAATAATAACGATTTTACGGTGATTCCTATAATTTAACCGATTAGCTAAATAGATAAAATTTACCTTGTAGAAAGTGTAGGCCTCTACACCACTTGCTCGCATTTTAGGTACTAAATTTTTTCTAATTTTTCTACTACCAAAATCATCATAAATGAAGCGCACCTCCACTCCTTCTCTAGCCTTTTGCATGAGAATTTCTGCTAACTGATTGCCAATATCATCATTATCATAGATGTAATATTCTATGTGAATATGATGCTTGGCATTGCGTATAGCATCAAACATGGCTGGGAACTTCTCTTCCCCATTCAATAGTAATTTTACTTTATTATTTTTAGTCACGAAACTATCTACATCAGAAAATAGCATGTTAACGAGCCCATAATATTGAGCATATTTCTCTCCAAATTCTTTTTTGGTATCTTTTAAATAAACATCAATTAATTGATTTATAGTTCTCTTTTGGTCTTTATCTAACACTAGTTTTTTATCATAAATCTGAGACTTACGATAATTTAACCCAAAAGACAGATAAATAATTATTCCCACAATAGGTAATAAAAAAATAAATAAAATATATGCTGCTGCTTTAGTAGAAGAATCGGTATCATAAATCACCTTAAAAGTAAAACCAAGTAATATGATATAGTATATAATTTCTAATAATATCTGCCAATTCATCTATCTAATTATTAATTAAGATTAATACTATAAGCTGCGTTATTTTAAGGCATATAAGTAGCCATCGTTGCTTCCAATATACAAAACGCCATCATACATGGCGGGACTTGCATCAATCTTACCTTCTGTTTTAAATTTGGTGATTTTTTTACCATTCCTAGCATCTATCGCATATAAATAGGTGTCTTGACTCCCCACAAAAATCGTCCCTTCAGAAATCATCGGGCTAGAATATATAGCACCTTCAGTCGCCAATTGCCATTTTTTGTTTCCTGTATTGAGTTCTAGTGCATATAGATTTGCATCTCTGCTTCCAAATACCACTAAATTATCTTCTACAGCCACACTAGAACTTATATAATCTGTGGTTTTAAATTTCCATTGGAATTGCCCTGTGATTTGATTGAGCGCATATAAATAGGTATCTCTACTTCCAAAAAAGACCAAACCATTGCTGATGGCAGGACTTGAATTCACATATCCTCCCGTTTTAAACTTCCAACGTTCTTGGCCAGTGGATAAGTCTATAGCGTAGAAATATTTGTCCATACTCCCAAAATACACCAGCCCTTCTGCTATTGCGGGACTTGAAAAGACTGCGTTACCCGTCTTATAACGCCATTGCTCTTTGCCTGATTCTAAATTAACGGCATATAAATGATGGTCATAACTTCCAAAAATAATCATATCACCAGCTATGGCAGGACTCCCACTTACATGTCCACCTGTTTTGAATTTCCATTTTTCTTTCCCTGTATGGAGGTCTAGTGCATATAAATAGCCATCCATGCTCCCTATATATACAACATCGTTATATATGGCAGGCGTTCCATCAATGATATTCCCAGTTTCATATCTCCAACGTAGTTTCCCATTGTCTGCATTTAAAGCATAGACCTCATAATCTAAACTTCCAAAAACAACTATTCCATCATCTAATACTGCACTAGAATAAATGCCTCCTCCTGCTTTAAATTTCCATTTGAGATTGGTTGCTAGATTGATAGTCTCTGATGCTAAATTCCCTGTACGTTGATTGTTACCTCGGAATGTAGTCCAACCTTGGGTTATCTCTCTGCTACAGCTACTAATTAGCATAAAGAGTATAGTATATAATAGAATATTTTTGGTTTTCATAGGTTATAAGATTTGTCCAACAATCATTCAAACTCGTAATTTTCTTCTCTCGTAATGTCTCTTTCTTCTGCGTTCTTTTAAACGTCTAGTGGTTTTGATAGTTTGTAATCGCATATCATCATAGAATAGACTTAGTAGTAAAATCAACCCTGCTACATTTAAGGTGTTTAGCCCCCACTGAAGTTCAGAAAAGATAAAACCACCCACCATACCCCCTATAAAAAAGAAGGTAATGATATAAAGTCTTAATTTGATATTTGTAATTAATTTATCTCGATTTTTGTGGGACTTCGGAAACAATAAATAAGATAATTCTATTCCTAAATCTGTGAATAACCCTGTGAGGTGTGTAGTGCGAACTACCGCATCAGATATTTTAGTCACAAATGCGTTTTGTAGACCCATCACAAATAACAAGGAACAAGTCATTAAATTTTGATATGTAATCTCTATAAAGTTACTAGAAATCCCCATGATAAATAAAATCAAACATTCTATAATCGTAGGAATTAAATAGACATTTAATTTCTTGTTTTCTCTGAACATTTCTATCAAAAATCCAGATGTAAAAGAGCCTATTAAAAATGAAAGGATAAAGAGGAAATACTTAGCCCCTTTCCAAAAATTGAAATGTGCTAAATCATCTATAAATAAAGCAAAATGACCAGTTACATTTGTAGTTAATTCATGAAAGGCTAAAAAACCTGTAGCATTCACAATTCCAGCAATAAAAGACAATACAATGGCAATCTGCAAATTATGCCTCCTCGTTCTTTTCTTGCCGTGGTGTCTAAACATGAAATTATTAAATTATAGAATAAATGTGGCTAGATATATATTAAATGCCCAGCCGTTTTAATTTTTCTTATATCTTGTCTGCATAGCATGCAAGAAATTTCTTAAATATTGATCATTCAAATATTTATATTTGGCATGTTCTGGATTTCGGAAGAATGCACTGAGTTCATGTTTGCTGATGCTTTTCCCTTTGCTTGCCAATAATGCTATGATTTCTTCTGATTGCAAATTCAAGGCGATTTTTAGCTTTTTTAAAATCATATTATTGGTTAATGACTCTTCTGCCTCTGGCTGCGGACCTTCTTTTCTACCTCTATGTTCTATGATAAATCCATTCAAGAATGTAGCTAACTCTTTGTCTGTGATATCTAAATAAGTTTCATCTTCTTCTTTTTTCAACCAATCACACACCAATTCTCTTTTCACCTCATGATCCACTAATTTAAAAATACGCATCATGTCTTGGTCTGTATAGTCAAAAGTATATCTGATTCTTTTTAAAATATCATTGTTTGTCATAGGGTATTCTTAAATCTATATTGAATTTTACAAAATTAAGAAGATTTAAGTTAGGAAATATATTCATAACAATTTATAATTCATTTCCACTGTAATGTGGTATTCATTGTATTGTGGTATATATTTTAATCGTTTTAAAAATTGTGGTGTTATACCTATTGATAATCGTAGTTTTTGATTTATTTTGTAGATTTATTATTCAATCCCTTGTACTATGTACCCATTTTTAAGATTTTTTTACAATCAATATAAATCTAAGCGCAAACCAAAACTCAATCATATCTTTGAAGAAAGTACTTTGAACATGACTGTATGGCCTACAGATATAGATTTGTTTATGGAACTGAACAACGGTAGGTATTTAACACTTATGGATATGGGTAGGTTTGATATTGGTCATCGGATAGACCTTTTTAAAATCATGAAGAAAAGAAAATGGAGTTTAATGGTAGGAGCTGTAAGCGGTAGATTTAGAAGGCGATTAAAGCCATTCCAAAGATTTACGCTTCATACCCAATTGATACATTTTGATCATCGTTGGTTTTATTTCAAACAATCTTTTATAGCTAAAGGCAAAATACATGCTTCTTTTCTGGTGAGAACGGCTCTTGTTTCTAAAGATGGCCTAGTACCTACGGAAGATGTGGTACAAGCATTGAACCTAGACACTGAATGGATTGCTGAAAATAACCATAAAAATGATTGGTTAGAGAGCTGGCTTGTTTCAGATGAAATTCACAAAGAAATGATGGAAAATATGCAGATATAATTTGTGCTTATTTTGCGAAATTTTTTGCGTTCTGTTGTGGCGTGTGGTTGGTTTTGGGTTATTAACTATTATAGTTTATCTTCAATATTTATGTTTCGCCATTTATCTGGAAAATATGGTATTTGAAAATAGATATGAGCAAGATTTCTTAAAAAGTAATAGCCTGCCTTATCTGTTCTATAATCGTATTGAAACTCTTCTATTCTTTTTTCGTAATCAAGTTTAAATGTTTCAAAACTCATATGCTCGTTCAAATTAACAAATAGTTTAATGTCTCTTTGATAACCGTCATTTAATCTTGGATTAGAAAATAATTGTTCCTCCAAATCATCTACGGTATTTTCTATTAAATGAGTTGAGGTTGAGTTAATTCCATGATGAGGTGTGAATATACCTAAGTCAATTTTATTGTCTATTACAAACTTTCTAACCGTATTATAATCTTCTTCTAAATCTAATATTGCTGTGTATTCTAACAAAACTGCTAATAGTGGGCTTGTACTATCAGAATAGTACACTGGCTTTTCTCCAGTTACAGTAAAACGAATAACATTTTCATAACTATTATTGGCGTCAGGTAGCCTGTCGTATTTCACTTTTCCGTTTATAATATAACTAAATACGCCTTTTAGGTAAATAACGGCACTTTCTTTATCATCAAGAATTATATAGAGGTTTAGAATGTCTATGATCGGAATAGAGTTAATATCAACTAATGGACGAAATGAAACGCTATTAGAATTGATAACAGAAGATAGTATTTTCTTAATCTCTGCCTTGTTTGCGTTAGGGTTTGGAACATCAATATTTAGAAGAAATGTTAGGTATTCTAAATATTCAAACGTTCGTTTTGTATATCCTATTTGTTCATATCTACCCGAGTTTTCGTATGATAATCCGTCTTGTATTTTTGCTATCGTTAATGTTCTTTGGAAATAGTCAGATAGTACAGATAAATAAAAGTTTAAAACCTCATCAAAAAATGCTTTTATTTTGGAGTCATTTTCTAATTTGTTCTTTAAAATCCAATGCCAAAATTTTATAACCAAATGTGTTAAATACCTTTTTGCTATGTCAAGATTATTGTAATCTTTGGACTCGGTATAAATGATAAAGGAAATGAGTTTTATAGTTTGAAATAATAATATCCATTCTCTTTTTTTCTTGCTCCAACCTTGCCACTCATTTTTACTAAATAAATCTTCTAATAACCGTACATAATCTTCTGATATATGGTTTGAAACGTTCAAGTTTATTAAAACTTTGTTGAAAATCTTAGTAGTTTCTTGGTCAGCTAATAGGTATGCTCCAAATAAATGGTCTGAGAATTTTTTAGTTAAAATTGAAATATTCCACTCTTCAAAGTCAATACCTTTGCTAACAAATTCTTTTTGAGATAAATCATTTAATATGTTTCTAACTTTCTCATTAACCATTCCATTAAAGACAAGTATTACTTTGATTGGTAAATTTTCAAAATTATTGTAATTAGTATTAAAATCTTTATCAGCAGTCATTATGAGAGTATCTCTAACACCATTGCTTTCTGCAAACCAATTCTTGTTATTAATATCTCCTGCTTTTAATTCAAAATAGAACCTCTTTCTAATATTATCATCTGGGTCAACTTGAACTGCGACAATATCTTTACCATATTGTGAATACCCTTTGTATTCAAGTGGAGTGGAAAGTATTTCAAAATCTAATACTTGTAATAATTGAGTGAAAATAACATCTAACTCATTATCTTCTTTTAAAGATTCTAAATATGATTTTACTATTAATGGATTTATATTCATTATATGGTATTCAAATTGTGTTCGTATAGGTCTGGATTGAGGTAACTATTACCATCTATAAGTATACTACTTTCAACTTTCCCTAAAGGAGAAATCTCTCCCTCCCTTATCATCCACGAATTGCCCCTAACAATAATTGTGTTTTTTGCCACCTCTAAGAATGACCCTTTACCTTGATTTACTTCTTGCATCATTTTTGCTTGAGTTTCGTGTTCCAACCTACGATACAAATCCATTAAGTGTCTTTCGTTTTGGTATGGGTTTAAATCATCTATGGACTCTTTTAATTCTTTTAATTTATTATAATTGTCTAAAGCCTTTTTGATTGGTTCAATGAATTGTTTATCCTTTTTATTATTACCTAAATCGCCTTTAATTTGGTTATAAAGGGTGCTATGGTAGGATTTGAAAACCAAGTAGGCTAAACTATTTTGTAAATGTTCTCTAACTCCTTTGAGTTTGGAGTTTCTCAAAGGAATAATTAAAGGTAGTAATTTGTCGAATGAATGAGGGTGTTTACAAATGCTATCAATGGCATTTATTTGATACTCTGCTTTATCTAACTTTAATAAATCTACATGAAATATTCCAAGATATGCAGTAAATATTGTTTTTACTCCCAATATCCCTAATGCTGGGTGTTGTTTAAATAGGTTTAAAATGTGTTGTTCGGTTTTTGCTTGATTGGTATTCCAACCGTGTCTAATACCATTTTCAAATAAACTCATTGAAAAACGATAATTGGGTGTAGTATTAAACAATCTCATCATTATATCAAAAATATACGCAGGGTTATTAAAATAGTCGAAAAACCACTTAATAACTTCAAAATTTCCTGTTTTTGATAAGTATAAATGTAGGAGATTGTATTTCTCCGCTTCATATTCTTTAATAAAATAGATACCCTTAAAAACTCTATTTATTACTTCATTCGTTCCGTTTTTCAAAAACTTTACATAAAGTTTAAAGGCATTTTTTCGTATGATTTCCGTTGTGTATTCATTTTCTATTATATTACGGATTAAATAGGATTGTTGGTTTGCAATTTCTATGTTTTCAAACTCTAATTCCTCAATTTGGTTAAAGGCTTTTTCTACATCTTGCTCATTATTATATCTAATACTACCCAAAACACCTAAACAAGCAAGTACATCTTTATTTTTTAGTTCAACTATTTTTTCTATTATTGATGTTTCTCCGGCATTATAAAGTCCTATTAATAAATCTGAAATAAAGCAGGAAGGCATATTGTTTTTATATGCGTAGGCCAATAAGTCTTTACTTTTTTCAATATTTTTACTTGGTAATTTACGTAATCCTGTAATTACATCACCCCTCGTCCTATCGTTTTGCCATAGATTTTGAAGAGTTTCAAAAATTTCTTTTTCGGAATAATCAAAAAATGGCAAGAAATTAAAAAAACTGCTTTCAAGAGAATATAGATGATTTTCTCTATTGTCTTCGCTAATAGATAGTAAAAAAGATTTTATATCTAACCCTTGCTTTCTTAAAACATAAAGCGAATACCCTCTTAATCCTCTTATAATTGTGCTAAAAGAGTTTATAACTCTTTCGCAATCATATTCCTTTTTTAACTCCTTATCAAATTCATCAATGAATTTAAACGCCTCTGAAATACCTAAAGGCAATTTCTTTTTTAGTTTATCTTCTGCAACTTCAAGCACAATTTCTTGTAAAGCAATAGAGTTTCTCTCTATTTCTAAAACCTCTGTATTGCTTTCTACTTCATATAAAACTCCTTGTCTTATTAATACTTCGTGTTGGGGTATTTCTTTCTTTAGATATTGTGATTTTCGGGTTTGAAAATAGAAATCTAAAAAATCTCTAATTTGTTGCGTTTTTTTCATAATCGTAAATCTTTCTTAACTCCCCACAACAATCGCAATTTCTCCTCCGTCAAATTATACAATTCATAAACCATTTGGACAATTTGTGCTTTAAAGGTTTCGGCTTTGTCAATCAATTTCTATTCTTCTTCATCAAGATTTAGAATCAAATCTGAATCAAAGAATTTAGTTACATTAATTGTAGGGATTATAAAATTATTAAATGTCGTATGCTCTGTTCTTGAGTGAAAAACCCCTCGCGCTGTTCCAACCGTTATCATAGCAAGATGTGAGGCGAAACCCTGTGGAATAGTCATCTCATTATTATGAAGTAAAGAATTCCAATTTTCGGGTCTAATTATAAAATGACAACCTACTTTGAGTTTCAGAAGTTTCTCTTGTTCTTTTTCAACCATAAAACTAACAAAGCATCCAATTTGATGTTTTTGATCATCTATTTTAAAAGAAAGTCCCGTATTCAATTCATAAGAATCATCTAATTTGGCATTTTCCTCTAATATTGCAAACTCCTCTGTAGATATACCTACCAGTTCAAACCCAATACTCTCTTCTTTTTTCATGCCTCCTGGTATTTATCTATTTTTATTTCAATATAATCACTCTTTAAATGAATCACTTTGTTTTCACTGTACTTAGTGGAGGTATCAAATCTTTCTATATTGTATTTCTCTTCAACAACTATTTCTTTTATTTTTTGGTTTGATTCATAAGTTGCAAGTAAACCAATATGTAAGGCATTTTGAATTTTAACTAACACCTCAAATCCAAATTTCTCATTCCCACGTAGTAGTTTATTTACATATTGTGGTGACTTTCCAATAGCCTCTGCCAGCTCCTTTTGCGTCATTTTTTTTCTATCCAATTCTAAAAGAATTTTTACCGCGAGTTTTTGAGATTCTATTAGCCATTCTCTGTTCTCATTCCTCCACTTTGCTTGTTGCATTGCTTTAGACTCTTGTCCAGCAATTTTTTTTAAATATTTTTCTTTATTAGTCATGGTAATCTTGTTCTATTAAGTAGGCGTAGAAAGATTCTTCATCTATAATCTGGAAATCTTTTAAAAAATGCTTTACATTTTCTAATTTTCTCAATTCCGAGTATGTTAATGGATGATCTTGCATCTTTTGTGTTAATTTAATTGCTCCACCCGTAACAATATATATGTCTTCAACTTTAATACAGTATATCCTTAGAAAATTCTTTTTTGCTTTTTGTTTGGCATGTAATTCATAAATATGTTCATTAAGACTTAAGATATCAAACACCTCATTAAGTAAATTATTTTCATTCGCTTTTTCTAGACTCTCATCAAACTCACTTGAATATCTATATACTTTTTCCCAAAATTCTTGAAACGTATTTACTGATATATACGGATTGTCTATTATAGATGATAAATGGTTTTCATAAAAAACTTTTATAAATTCAACATCTTGCCAATCATTTATCACAGAAGTATAACAATCATCCTTTTCTTCTTCATATTGTATTGCATACAGATATGGTGCAAATATACTTACAATTTTCATATAAATCAACCTATAGGTTTATTTTATTTACTGAGTAATACATAATCAACTCCCTTCAACAATAGCAATCTCTTCCTCCGTTAAGTCATAGAGTTTATAAACCATTTGATCTATTTCTTTATCGGTTTGGTCTATTTGAGTTTTGAGGGTTTCGGCTTTGGCTTTTTCTGCGGTAAAGTAATCTTCCCATTCGGCTTCTTCTGCAAGGGTAAGTTTTACTTTTTTCTTCTTTAATTCTTTTACAAATTCGGCAAAAGATAAATCATGCCATGCCTCTAACTTTTTGCTGAGTTTCTCTATCTCAAATCTTCGTTCTAGCGTACGGATAAATTTATCGGTAACTTCTTGAAATTCTTTATTAAGCGAAAGCATTTGGTTGACATTATTTATAAGTTTATTTGGATTATCAGGAATCGCTGGAAGAGGAAATGGTTTAAGATAATTGGTTTTAAATCTAAAGTAACCGCCTTTTAATTCTGTCCCTGTATTTTTTATGAAGAACCATAAAACTTTGGAATTCATAATTCCTAAATAAAACTTTTCATCCACTTGGAATTTATCTTTCTTAACAAAAGAATAAATGGTTGTGGGATGATAAAACTTGCCATTTTCATCATAAGTCATATTACAACCAGAAGATATCTCTTGTGTCATAATTTTAGGGTGATGAAATTTATTTAGATTTTTTGGATATATGTATAAATACCAATCTTCTTCAATATCCATTCTTCCACGTTCTCTACCTCTTATTTCCGATTCAAAATGTTTTAAATACTCATAAGTTTTAGGAAGATTATTTTTTATATAATCTTCTTTTATTGAAACACCTTCTTCTGTGTATGGGAAAAGTACATAATAATTATTATCTAAATTACGGTACTTTGATATTTCATTACCTTTTATAAAAGGCTTGACAATATCTTTTTCTATTTCAAAATGATAATCATATTTACTATTATAACCTTTTATAATATTTTCTTCTTCTACACCTTGAAATACATAGACTGCGTCTAAACTTGTAGCAATCCCCTGAAAAATGTTCTCAAAAACTGCATTCACATTATATGGCTGATTGTATAATTTTTCTATTACATCATAAACCTTTTGACTTTGTAAATCCCAATTATTTGCATCTAAATTTTTATATAACATATAATCCCATTCAAAAGGATTATTAATTTCAAGAGGTTCCAACTTTTTAAAACTAACTCTATCTTTTGCGTTTTTATTTAAATTAATAATACATGTGTAGGTAGAAGCATCAGAAAAAACCATGTGAGAACCAAAGTGAACAAATTCACTTACTGCCTTATTCTCTTTAAAAAATGCTCTAATACCTTCACCGAAATCAGCAACTAAAAACTTATGCGGTAAAATAAAAGATACAATGCCTTTATGATTAATCAATCCAAAACTTCTTTCCATAAACAAAGCATAGATATCGTAATTACCAGTTGCAGATTGAAATCTTTTCTCATAAAATTCAGTGAGTTCAGGGTAATTTTCCATTAAACCTTGTTTTCTCACATAAGGCGGATTCCCAATTACCACATCAAAACCTCCTTTTTCAAAGACATGAGCAAATTCCTCTTCCCAAACAAAGGCTTTGTCGCCTGCGACTTCTGGGTCGTCAATTAAGGAATTACCAACTTTAATGTTTTGGTTAAGACTATTGAGTTTTCTATTCGGTTTGGCAGTACGAAGCCATAAAGAGAGTTTGGCAATCTCCACAGATTCCTCATTAATGTCTACGCCATAGAGGTTGTTTTCTAAAATATCATTCTCACTAAACGGAAAAGCCATCGCAATTTGCCCATCTTTGGCATATAGATTTTGGCGTAATTGCATAAGGTATTCATGCTCCTTGATAAGATAATCTAAGGCTTGATTTAGGAAAGCACCAGAACCACAAGCCGGGTCACAAATGGTGAGTTGCGTAAGCCAATCATAATAGGCCACCAATTGATCTTCTAATTTGGCTCGGGTTTTCTTTTGGTAATTCGCTCCTGGGTCATAATCCTCATCCTTAATGTTGAGTTTGGCCTTTTGCTCCTCACATAATTTACCTACGGTGTTTTCTACAATATATTGGGTAATGTATTTAGGCGTATAGAAGACACCATCTTTCTTACGCTTGGTTTTAGATTTATCTATGGTTTCACCAGCAAGTTCTGCCTTAATTTCATCTATCTCATTCAAAGAATTTTCAAAAATATGCCCTAGAATGTTCACATCAACCTCACTCTGATAATCATAATCTGCGAGTTGCTGGGTGTATTTATATAATATATCATCTGAAATCTCTACAGCATCCAGAATTTCATCGGGTGCAAATAAGCCACCGTTATAAGCAAAGATGTCATACTTTTTCCCTTTGAATCCTGTGTTTAAATACCCAAAATATTTTCTAAATCGGTTGATAAGGGTATCATAAGCATCTAGTTCTTGTAGTTTTTTCCATTGCCTCAAAATCTCTCTAACGGCATTGGGTGGCAACAATCCTCTGTCTTCTGCAAAAAACAGAAATAGAAATCTATCTAATAACTTTTGCGAACTTTTAAAAAGGGTAAGCGCATCATAATTAGGGTTACGCGCCGCTAAATCATGAAACAATTCTCGTTTAAAGTCAGAATAATCTTTATACAGTTTTTTGGTAATTTCTTCTTCTTCGCTTAAACTTTCATCTTTAATTTTAATCAGTAGATTTTTCTCAAAATACTCATGAGCTAGGAGTAAATACAGCAATTCAAACTGAGCTTTGTCTAGTGTAAAAAGATTAAATTCTTGATATTCCGTCTGATTACGGATAAACAAACGTAATTTTTCAAAATTAGATATAATCACCACATCACAACCTGGGTGACTGGTTTTATAATTAAAGGCCTGTTGCTGTACTTTAGATAAATCTGTGGTTTTGGTACCCTTTAACTCAATTACCGCTTTCACTACCTCATCTATGATAATAGCACCATCAGCTTTCTTGCTGTCCTGTACATTTTTAAGCTCGGTCGTGAGATTAAAGCCTGGTGTAGGGTTTTTAGTGTAGCCTAAAACTTTCACAAATAAATCTATCAAGAACTCCCCTTGGTATTGTTCTTCTTTGCTATTGCGAATATTCTCTTGTATAGCAGGATTCAAGAAATGTGCTTGATATTGGTTCCAAGCTTGTTCTAATTTTTCTTGATCTATTGACTTTAAATATTTGTTGACGACCGTTTGTTGAAACATAGGAATAATTAAGCTTCTAATATAATGATTTTAGACTTTTACAGATAAAATTCTACGGATTTGTTATTCACATATTTGTAAATTTCAGAGGGGGTACGCTAGCGTTTGCGTGAGGGATAGCAGCGGCATCCTTTTTTGCTTTCAAAAAAGATATAGCGAATAGCCCGACCCGTAGGGACACGCCCTTATGCTACACACTAACGATAATTGATATAAAGTCAGACTAGAAAAAATAGAGATTATAAGGTATTTTATTCAAAATTTTTACCTTTATCGCTATAAATACACAGACCATGAATTGTTATAATCACCCCACAGAGAATGCGGTTGCAACCTGTCAAGATTGTCATAAAGGGCTATGTACAGCTTGTGCGTCTCTATATGAATTTCCAATTTGTAGCGATTGCAATCGTAAACGTATTGCCATAGATAAACGAAACATTATTAAAGAATTAGTCTTAACGCTGGCGGTTGGGGCATTCATGATTTACTTCTATCATGTTACTAAACCAGAAGCTAGTAGAATAAATTCGACTGTTGATTCTAGCTATCTTACCTATTTAGTTTTTGGCTATATGGGTTGCTCTATCGTATCGGGCTGGAAGACTTTAAGTGCTATTACACCTAATATTTTCTTGGTTTTACCTATTCTAGGTTGGGTACTTTTCTTTATTATTAAACTTTTTGCTTCATTATTTATTGGGCCGTTTATGTTGCCCATTCGATGGTTTAGAAATATAATGCGTTGGCGAGTTTTGAAAGAGGCGGAAGCAGTTGCCTAAGGTGTCTCATCTTAATTAAATTTTTCTATAAAAAGTTAATCTATATTCGTGATAAATAAAAAATCCCATACTTATAAATAGCATGGGATTAAAAATAATTAAAGGGATATGAGATTTATTATTTTCTTACATAATAGATAACTTCTTTATCTTCGATATTATCACCATTATGATCCTCTGTCACTAAGTTCTCTATCTGTAAGGTGGTATTAGTTAATTCTAAAACTTTATAAGCATTTACTTTCTCATTTTCTTTATTGCTTATAACTAAAGTCTTAGACTCTGCTTCATATAAATAGGTATAATTTCCTTTTTCAGTCAATTTACACGCTCCATCAATATTGGCATATAATTCTGAAATGGCCTCACCATCATTTTTTAAAGTAGTTGTACTTTTTTTCTTGCAATCATCTAATTCATCAGATTCTAGAACTGTTTTATTGTCTTCTCCAGACAAAATTTCTTTCTTCATTAACCCCCACTCACCAACAATAGAGATTTCTGGTGTAGAGTTATCATCGTCATCGTTACAAGCTGTGAAAGTCAATACAGCACCTAATAATAAAACTAATTTTTTCATTTCATTTAAATTAATATGTACACAAATTTAAAATTCTTTTATCAAAGATTGAAAGCGCTAATGCTTAAAAGTTTCATAAATTAATTGATAATATTTAAAAAAATTTAACCTTGTTTGATAAACATAAATTTTATCTTATTAACTTTTTATACTTGATTCTAGTCGGCATGATATCGTGACCTAATCGTTTCTTCTTGTTTTCTTCGTAATCACTGAAACTACCCTCAAAATAATAGACTTGGCTATTCCCCTCAAAGGCCAGAATATGCGTACAAATTCTATCTAAGAACCATCTATCGTGGCTAATCACTACAGCACAGCCTGCAAAGTTTTCTAAACCTTCTTCTAATGCTCTCAAGGTGTTAATATCTAAATCATTGGTAGGCTCATCTAAAAGCAATACGTTTCCTTCTTCTTTTAAGGTCATGGCAAGGTGTAATCGGTTGCGTTCTCCTCCAGAAAGTTTAGAAACGAGTTTATTTTGCTCACTTCCACTAAAGTTGAATCTACTTAAATACGCTCTAGAGTTAACCTGTCTTCCTCCCATATTGATGAGTTCTTGCCCATCACTAAAGTTTTCCCAAATAGATTTATTAGGATCTATATTGCTATGCGCTTGGTCTACATAGGCGATTTTGGCTGTCTCACCTACTTCAAAAGTTCCTTTGTCTGGTGTTTCTTCGCCCATAATCATTTTGAAAATGGTGGTTTTACCAGCACCATTTGGACCAATGATTCCTACGATTCCCGCTTTAGGCAATTTAAAGTTTAAATCTTCATATAAAAGTTTATCTCCGTAGGCTTTTGAAACGCCTTTAGCCTCAATTACATTGTTTCCTAATCTAGGCCCGTTTGGAATATAAATC
>JBPCUN010000075.1:0-12664 GCA_051011115.1 Weeksellaceae bacterium | reverse complement strand
TCAATTGGTTCGTGCTGTGAGTCCCCATATTCAATTTCAGAAAAAACTTGAAGTGCATCGCAAACCAAAGGGGTTTGTGTATAATCTGTATGCCAATATTGTGAGGTATATATTGCTATATGGTTCTATGCCGTTGCCAGAAGACTGGTTACCCTCAAAACCTTTATATGAAAAGAAGGAGGTGGAAGCCATTTCATCTTATTTTGAAAAAGAGTGGGAATTTGTAAAGTCAAAAGCAGCTAAAATTGATTAAATTTGCTTTATGCTAAATATTCACCGAGATTTTCAATCCCAACTCAATCACGCTTTAAGTAGTGGTAAGGTAAGCCATGCAATATTATTTGCAGGCGCTTGCGGATATGGTCCTTTGCCTTTAGCATTATGGTTTGCAGGGCAATTACTTTGTGAGGATAAAGCGGAAAGTTGCCAGAAGAAGGTGAAAGATTTACAGCATGCTGATTTACATTTTTGTTATCCTGTTGCTACAACCGATGAGGTGAAATCAAAACCTAAAACGGTTGATTTTCTGAAACATTGGCGAACTTTTGTCGATAAAAACCCTTTTGGTACCAGTTATGAATGGTCTCAGGTGATAGGCGCAGAGAAAAAGCAAGTCATCATCAATGTAGATCAAGCCAAAGAAATATTAAGCACGCTTAGTTTTAGAAGTTTTGAAGGTGGGAGGAAAGTGATGTTGATTTTCTTACCAGAAAACATGAATAATTCCTCTGCTAATAAGTTGTTGAAGATACTTGAAGAACCTCCTAAAGACACCATATTTTTAATGGTATGTGAAAAGCCAGAAGAATTACTGGCTACCATAATTTCTCGCTGTCAGGTGATCAATGTACCACGCTTGAATGAGCTTGAGCTAGAGCAAGTTTTAGTGCAACAATTCAACATGGAAGCGACACTTGCCCAAGAAGTTGCTGCGACTTCAGAGGGAAATGTAAATAAAGCTTTAGAGAAGGTTTTATTTAAATCAGAAGAGTTTGAAAAATTATTCGCAAGTTGGGTTCGAAACGCCTTTAAAGCTAAAAAAGATGTCTCCGTCTTAGCAGATATTTATGAATGGTCTAGTACCATTGCCTCTTGGAACAGAGAAAGACAAAAACAGTTTCTGGGCTTCTGTGCAGACTTGTTTCGACAAGCCTTGATGTTCAGTTATGGTGCAGAAGAAACAGCACATGTGCAGATTAAACCTGAAAATTTAAAGTGGAAAGGCTTTGTTCCGTTTGTGCATGGTAGCAATATCACAGACATCTTGAATGAAATAAATGAAGCGGCTTATCATATAGAACGCAACGGAAATGCTAAAATCATTTTCCTTGATATGGGAATTAAAATGACAAGATTTATTCACAAAAAAGAACCTAAAAATGAAGGTTGATTTTAGTAAATTAATCACATTGCTCATTGTAGGTTTAATTCTTTATAAATTATGGAAATATGTGGCATCCGATTTTAAAAATGATTATTTGAAGATCCAATTATGGGGATTAACTTTAGCGGTAATGGCTTATTTTGGATTTAAAATATATAAAAACTTACAAAAATAAAAGACATGATAAATAAAGATTTATCTTTATCATATTTACACAAGCCCGCAAGAGATGGCGTGGAGAATCCCAGATTAATGCTTTTACTGCATGGGTATGGGAGTAACGAAAAAGATTTATTTTCATTTGCTGAGGAATTACCAGATGATTTTTGTATCGTATCTGTTCGGGCTCCTAAAGCTTTATCCTTTGGTGGCTTTGCATGGTATGATATTAATTTTCAAGATGCACAGAAATTTAATGATACAGAGCAAGCAGCAGATTCAATCAGAATAATCAGAAATTTCATTAGTGAGATTACGGCTAAATTTCATTTAAATAAAGAAGAGGTTTGGTTATGTGGGTTTAGTCAAGGAGCTATTTTAAGCTATGCTTTGACATTGCAAAATCCACAAAATATTCAAAAGGTGATTTGCCTTAGTGGGTATCCAGCCAACGATATTATTGGAGAAAAATTCAGTGATGAGGTAGGGAATTTATCCTTTTTTATCTCTCATGGTACAGAGGATGCAGTGATTCCCATAGATTGGGCAAGAAGAGGCGAAGTGTTATTGAATGATCTAGGCGTGAAAAATGTCTATAAGGAATACAGAAGTGGACATGGGATTGTACCACAAAACTTCTATGATATGTTGGATTGGATAAAATCTGAGATGTAGAATAAATTAGACAGAGGCTAGTATAAAAATCTAATTCTGTACTTTTGCAGAATCTAAAATATCAAGGAATGAATAAATATATCAAATTAATTATTGCTGCACTCTTGCTTTTAGGAGGAATTTATATGTTTACTGAAAGGGAATACGGTTGGGGTGTAATGCTCATTATATTGATGATTATCCCTGTTCTATTGTTCTTCAGAAACGAGTATATATTACTGGCATTCTGGGAAATGAGAAAGCAAAATTTAGAAGGATCCAAAAAATGGTTAGATAAAATCACCAATCCTAATAGTCAATTGATTCCAAAGCAACTGGGATACTATAACTACATGGTTGGCTTGACGGAATCTCAAAATAATATTACCAAGTCAGAGAATTATATGCGCAAGGCACTTGGACATGGTTTATCTTTTGCACATGATAGAGCGATGGCCAAAATGAATATTGCAGCTGCAGCGATGTCACGCGGTAAAAAGCAAGAAGCCCAAAAATGGCTCAAAGAAGCCAAAACAGAAGATAAACAAGGTATTTTGACCGAGCAAATCAAAATGTTTGAGCAAAATTTGAAGAAAATGAATGTAGGGCGAAACATGCAAAATCCTCAAACCCGAAGAGGAAAGTATTTTTAAACCATACCACTTCAATTACACTAAACAACGATATAAGAGCCAATTCACGGATGAATTGGCTTTTTTATTTACGCTCTCATCTGTTTAGAATTTTCACTGCAATCGGGGTTAAAGCAACTTCATATGATGATCTTCAGCGTTAAATAAATTGGGGTGTTTAAAATAAAAGCTTCAAGGCATTTTATTTAAGTAGCTATATTGAGTTTTTAATTAAAAAAGTTGTTTGTTTTAACTTCAGATAGAATAACGGACGTTGATGGTGTTCCATAGGGAATAATTCTATTTATAAGCTTTTCAAGATGTGAGCTATCTTTTAATACACACTCAGTCAATAAACAAAATTCCCCAGTAACTCTTTTACAATTAAGTATTTCTGGAAACTTGTGTAAATCATTAATGAATTTCTCGAAATCTCTGTTTTCAAATTTTATGCTGATAATTACATTTAAACCGTAGCCTATTTGTCCATAGTCAATATTTAAATCAAAATCTTTAATAACTTTATTATCAATCAAGCTAACAATTCTCTCTTTTGTGGCAGATTGAGAAAGGTTTATTTTTCTTCCAACTTCGGCGTAGCTAAGTCTAGAATTTTCTTTTAAAATTTTGAGTATTTTGACATCTATAGCGTCTAATGGTGTTTTCATGGAAATTATTTTGA
Organism: Weeksellaceae bacterium; assembly: GCA_051011115.1. Lineage (GTDB taxonomy): Bacteria > Bacteroidota > Bacteroidia > Flavobacteriales > Weeksellaceae > Profundicola. The sequence continues at coordinate 9,153 of JBPCUN010000075.1, read as the reverse complement.
TTTACCATTAAAATAATGGAAAATATTTGTATTTACCACTATTATGGTTTTTAATTCTACTCATTATGTTAGAGATTTGGTGCAATATAATTTATTAAGAATGACAAGAATTAATTTATCCCAAAATGGAACTACGCCATTTGAAAAACTAATTGGACACAATGCTAAAATATTGAAAAAGTGGAATGAATTGGATGAAACCTTATGGAGTGAATCTTCTTTAGACCATAACTTATTAGAGCAAGTCCGTAGAACAACCGCCTTTGAAAATGGTTGTGAATATTGTATGGTGAAGGGTGGGAGTCCAAACTTTGATAAATCTGAAGTGAAAACGTCTGTGATTACTGCATTTGCAGAACTGTTTTGTAAAGATCATCATTCCCTCACAGATGAACATTTTAGTATGTTGAAAAAGTATTTATCAGATAAAGAAATAGCTGAATTATGTGTATTTGTTGCATTTATCACTGCTTCTCAAAAAATAGGTAAAATTTTTAATTTAACAGAAGACCTACAAGAAAATGCTACTATAAAGCTAAGTGAATTAGAATAGAATAATTCAATAAGATAATTTAAAAAGCCTGAAATCTAAACTTCAGGCTTCTCTAATTTAGTAAATGGATTATATCTTATTTAGACGCTAAGAAATACTTCTTTGCATATTTGTCTAGACGTTTGGCGTTCTTGTTTAAGCTTTTGCTAGCTCCTTTTAATAGTTTCTCCAGCTTTGAGTCTCCCATTACTTTAGCCATTTTATAAGTGGCATCATAACAAGCTATTTTGTAGTGTACAAGACGATTTAGTGAAGCATATAAGCCTACAACTTTAGCTTCTTTAGATGCTTCTGTATGATTTGCAATCTCTTGAATGTTTGCTAATATCTCTGCTATTACAGAATCTACAGTACTTCCTGGATTGATTTTATTTTTGTCTAAAATCCTTTTTAAATCCTTGTAATGTTTACTATCTGTTTTGTTCCATTTTTTCAATAACTTACGAGCCTCTTTGTGTTGAATGACTTCGTTAATGCTTGTCATAATTTCTTCGCTCTGCTTTTCAAGAGCGTATAAATTTTTCAGTTCTAATTTTAAAATGTCTTGCTGGTTTTCCATAATCAATAGTATTTAATTTTTTCACTTCTAAAATTATACCATATTGTGATTGTCAGTTGTTTATGTTCTTTCCTCTAGCATGAATATAATTGTAAGTGTTAAAAGATTCATAATCTTGATAATTTCCATATTTTTGCCGCCATGGAAAAAGTATTGAATTTCTTCAATTTAAAAGATAAAGTTGATTATAAAACAGAGATATTATCTGGCTTAACAGTTGCTTTAGCGCTAGTGCCAGAAGCCATAGCTTTTGCATTTATTGCAGGTTTATCACCATTAACAGGCTTATATGCAGCATTTGTAGTAGGTTTAGTTACTTCTATCATGGGGGGTAGGCCTGGGATGATTTCTGGTGCAACCGGAGCCGTAGCGATTGTAATCGTAGCCTTAGCTAAAACCCACGGAGTTGAATATATATTTGCCACTGTGGTGCTCGCTGGGGTTATTCAAATGATTGCTGGATTTCTAAGGCTTGGGAAGTTCATACGGCTAGTTCCACAGTCTGTGATGTATGGTTTTGTAAATGGATTGGCTATTGTGATTTTTATGTCTCAATTAGTTCAATTTCAAGTGCCAGATGCTAATGGTGTAATGCAATGGATGCAAGGTTCTCAACTCTTCATCATGCTAGGATTGGTTTTGCTTACCATGCTTATTATCTGGGGCTTACCAAAAATAACTAAAGCTATACCCTCTTCACTCGCGGCCATTTTGATTGTATTTGGAATTGTAGCTGCTTTTAATTTACCTACAAGTACCGTTGGGGATTTGGCTTCGATAGAAGGAGGCTTTCCACCATTTCATATCCCAGAAGTTCCTTTTAACCTTGAAACTTTGTGGATTATAGCACCATATGCTTTTATTGTGGCTGCGGTGGGATTGATAGAGAGTCTATTGACTTTAAATCTAATCGACGAAATTACAGAAACACGAGGCTCTGGAAATCGTGAAGCGGTAGCGCAAGGAATGGCTAATTTTGCTTCTGGTCTTTTCTCTGGAATGGGTGGATGTGCGATGATTGGACAAAGCTTAATCAATATAGGAAATGGCGCTCGTGCTAGGATTTCTGGTATCGTTGCATCTATGGCCTTGTTAGCTTTTATTATGTTTGGTTCGTCCCTCATTGAGCAGGTTCCAATGGCAGCGCTCACGGGGCTTATGATCATGGTTTCCATCGGAACTTTTGAATGGGTAAGTCTACGCATATTTGGTAAGATGCCCAGACATGATATTTTTGTAATTTTAGTGGTAATGGCGGTTACGGTTTTTTTACATAATTTGGCTTTAGCCGTTTTAATTGGGGTAATAATCTCTGCATTAGTATTCGCTTGGGAAAATGCGAAACGTATACGTGCTAGGAAATTTATTGATGAAAATGGTGTGAAACATTATGAAATTTTTGGACCTTTATTCTTTGGTTCTACTGCACTTTTTAACACCAAGTTTGATGTACAAAATGATCCTAATGAAGTTATTATAGATTTCTCTGAAAGCAGAATTTCTGATATGAGTGCCATCGATGCGGTAAGTAAATTAACTTCACGTTATGCTAAGGCTGGTAAAACCGTACATCTAAGACACTTGAGTGAGGATTGTCGTCAATTATTGAAGAATGCAGATGCTTTAATTGAAGTAAATGTGATGGAGGACCCACATTATAAGGTAGCGGTAGATAGATAAAATCACATGTTTTCTACAAAAGAAACCTTTCATCAAATTTCTCTAGACCCAACTATACAGAGACCAGAGAAATTCACTTATCCTTTTAGTTATGTACCGCATCCATGGGTTGTGCAGGCAGCAACAGAGCTTCAACAATATTTAGAAACGCAAAGTGATTTTGAATATGGTTTTGGTGCTGATCAAAAATCTGTGGGTAAAATGTTTGGAGTACTAATCGTTGAAAATCAATTGGGTCAACTGGGGTATTTGGCAGCATTTTCGGGCAAGATTAATGAAAGTAATAACTTAGATGGGTTTGTGCCACCTGTTTATAATGTCCTAGAGCCAGATGGTTTTTTCAGACAAGGAGAACAAGTCTTAAATAAAATTAATCAAGAAATTTCAGCTTTAGAAAATTCAGAACTTTATCAAAAAGCACTTCAAAAACTTTCGCAAGACAAGTTCAAGCTACATGAAAAGCTCCAAAATTTGAAAAAACAACAAAAACTGGCCAAAAATAATAGGCATCAGCTTAGAGAAAAGGCAAAGGAGTTAGACTATGATTCGCAGAATGAAATATTATTGAAGCTTGAGAATGAAAGTAAACGAGATCATTTTATTTTAAAAGATTTAAAAAGAAAGATTAAAGAAAATATAGCGTTTACAGAAGCTGAAGTTCAGGGGCTTAAAAAGCCAATAGATGCTTTAAAAAAGCAAAGAAAACAACTTTCAAGCCAAATGCAGAAGCAAATGCATCAAAGTTTTAAATTCCTTAATGCACAAGGTGAATCAAAGAATCTTTTAGACATTTTTAATGATTACAATATAATACCTCCCGCTGGTGCAGGGGAGTGTGCTGCACCTAGATTATTGAATCATGCTTATAAACATGAATTGAAGCCCTTGGCTATGGGCGAGTTTTGGTGGGGTGAGTCTCCTCCTGGACTTGTAAGAAAACATCAATATTATTATCCTGCCTGCAAAAGTAAGTGTAAACCTATTTTAACCTTTATGTTACAAGGGTTAAAAGTTGATACAAACCCTATTGTGGAGCGAATAGGAGATTTTGAAATCATCACGGTTTATGAGGATGAATACATGTTGGTGGTGGATAAACCAGCAGGCGTTCTTTCTGTACCTGGCAAAGAAATAAAACAGTCTTTACAGACCAAATTAAAAGAAAAATATCCTGATAATAAGATCACCCTTGTGCATAGGTTGGATATGGCCACCTCTGGTTTAGTGATTGTCGCTAAGGATGAAGAGGTTTATAAGAGAATACAAAAGCAGTTCAGCGATAGGACAATTAAGAAAACTTATACCGCTATTCTGGATGGTAAACTTGAGAAAAATTCAGGTAAAATCAATCTTCCATTGCGTGTGGATTTAGATAATCGACCAAGACAAATGGTGTGTTATGAGCATGGAAAGGAAGCTATAACTTATTATAAGGTTTTGGAAATTAAGAATGAGAAAACGCGGATTTTATTCTTTCCTCATACAGGGCGCACGCATCAATTGAGAGTCCATGCAGCTCATGTTAATGGATTAAATATCCCCATTCTCGGCGATATATTATATGGGAAACCTCATAAAAGGTTGCACTTACATGCGTCAGAATTGATTTTAAAACATCCTATTACAGGTAATAGTTTGCATTTAAGTTCTAGGGTTCCATTTTAATACTAGATTCTATTCTAAATCTCGTGAGGAAGTCTAATTTATTTTATATACAGCCTAATTCTAAGGTTAAAGACAATTAACGTAAATTTATTGTATGAGTTGTGTTAAAAATTTTATAACGAAGATTAATTTGTTACTTTTGTAGGAGAAACCAACACTAAAAACTTTTGCCTATAGTATAATTCTACGTTTTTTTTACTGATAATAATTTTACAAACATAAACGTATGGATTTACTAAAAGACAGTGAATTGGTTCTATCTTACTCCAATGGAGATGAATCAGCTCTTACAGTTCTTATAAATAGACACAAGCAGAGAATATATAGCTTTATATACTCTAAAGTTTACAGCCATGATGTAACTGAAGATATTTTTCAGGATACGTTCATCAAGGTGATTACAACCATCAAAGAAGGTAAGTATAACGAGGAGGGTAAATTCCTGCCTTGGGTGATGAGAATTGCCTATAATCTTACCATTGACTATTTCAGAGCCAAGAAGAAAAGAAAAACGGTAAGTGAAAATGCGGGTGGTGATGAATATAGTTTATTTGATTTTATACATTTTACAGATTCGAATGTTGAAGACGATTGGATAATCAATCAGATTCATTCGGATGTGGTTAATTTAATCGATTACTTGCCAGAAGATCAACAGTTAGTATTACGTTTAAGGATATTCAAGGGGCTCAGTTTTAAAGAGATAGCAGAAGAGACAAACGTGAGTATTAATACAGCTTTAGGGCGCATGCGGTATGCCTTAATAAACTTACGAAAGTTAATTGAGGAGAAAAATATTGCTCTTACAGTAATTTAAGTACAATAAATATCGGGTTGAGGACGTTTATAAATAAAAAGATTTACATGAAACACTTCGACCACCTACCCTTAACCCATAAATTTCAACCCAAAAAGAAGACAATTGAATATCTCTTATTGTTTTCAAAAAGTTATGCATCGATCACAAGATCCAACGGTAAAAAAATAATGATTTGTAAAAATTAATAGTTCCTCATTAGTTTAATTGTAAAAAGGCGATTTAGTATACTGAATCGCCTTTTTTTCTTGTTTAGTTTAATTAACTCGTATATAATTATCCTTGTGGGATGTATAATACCTGTCCTGGATAGATTTTGTCAGGGTCAGATAACATAGGTTTGTTAGCTTCAAAGATTTTGTTGTATTGGTTTGCATCACCATATACTTCTTTAGCTATTTTAGATAATGAATCCCCTGATTGTACAGTGTACATTGTTTTCTTAATATCTGGAATTTCAATTTTTAAAGCTTCTTTTAAAGTCAAATTATCCTTTACAGAAGAAACACCTTCTACGTTACCTGCAGTGGCAAGGATTCTTTGTTTTTCATCTATATTTTTAGCTTTACCAGATACAGTAACTTCCTCGTCGTTTACAGAAAGATTAATGTCAGATAAATCAAAGTTATACTTTTTCAAGTGTTCTTTAACCTTATTTGCTTTGTCTTCTGCAGATTCGCTTCCGCCAAATAACTTGGCTCCAGCATTTTTCATAAATGAAAATAAACTCATAATAAACAATTTTTTATTTTAATATGATAAATAACATTGAAAATATCATGCCAAAAATATTGACTATAAAGTTTTTTTAATTCGGTAACCTTTATAATTTTATCGAATGAAAAAAATTCTCTTAATCTATACAGGTGGTACCATTGGGATGGTCAAGGATTATGATTCTAATTCTTTAAAACCTTTTGATTTTAATAATATCTCTGATAAAATCCCAGAGCTAAATTTAATTGATGCCCAACTGGAGGTTTATAGTTTTGAGAATCCCATTGATTCATCAGACATGAATATAGAAGGATGGCAGCAAATCGCACAAGTGATTTATGATGCGTATGAAAATTACCAAGGTTTTGTTGTTCTACACGGTACAGACACCATGTCATATGCTTCCTCTGCTCTTAGTTTTATGTTACAAGGATTAAAAAAACCAGTAATATTTACAGGATCTCAATTGCCCATTGGGGATTTAAGGACAGATGCTAGAGAAAATTTAATAAGTTCTATATACTTTGCTACATTATCGAATGAAAATGACCAACCCATCGTGCAAGAAGTTTGTGTCTATTTTGAATATAAGCTGTACAGAGGAAACCGAACAGTGAAGATGAGTTCAAATCATTTTGATGCTTTTAAATCACCTAATTATCCTATATTGGGAGAAAGTGGAGTGCATATGACGGTGAATCGCGACTATTTATACCGTTCCTCAGAATCTTCTTTACGATATTACCCTCAGCTATCAAAGGATATAGCTCTGGTAAAAATATATCCAAGTATGAATATTGAATTTCTAATGCGTATCTTGGATCTTGAGAATTTAAAAGTGCTGGTTGTTGAAACTTTTGGAAATGGAAATATATTCTCCAATGAAATATTTAACATTAAATTAAAAGAAAAAGTTAAGGAAGGTTTAAATGTTATTGTGGCTACGCAATGTATGTATGGAGGTGTGGTATTAGGAAAGTATAGTTCAAGCGCTATATGGTTGCATGTTAATGCAATAAGTGCAGATGATCTTACAACCGAGACTGTTTTGGTGAAAGCAATGCACGTGTTAGGGAATCCTAAATTATACCCTGATTTTACCTCAGGATTTAACAAAAATATGTGTGGAGAGTATACATCTTCGGAAAATAATTTTTCATAATTAAAAAAAATAGTTAATTTGGCTGAATCAAACGGCGCTTTATTATTAAAAGAAGTTTGATTGCATGGAGAGGTGGCCGAGTGGTTTAAGGCGCATGCCTGGAAAGCATGTTTCCGCGTGAGTGGATCAAGGGTTCGAATCCCTTCCTCTCCGCATTTGAAAAGAAAAAATATCAATAACGATAAAAATTAGAAATTAAATTTTGACATATGAAAAAACGATTTTCAATTTTAGCTATGGTCGGATTTGCCTTTGTTAGTTTACAAGCAAATGCCGCGACGTTCGCAACGATTGCCCAAGACGCTACAGAAGTAGCAGAGGAGAGTAAAGGCGGAATTTATGTATTAAAGGAATTCTTTGTGAGTGGAGGTCCATTATGGATGACATTGCCGTTGGTTTGTTTAATCCTAGGTCTAGCTTTCGCAATTGAGCGTATTTTATATTTGAACTCTGTAGATGTGAATACAGATAAATTTATTGCAGATTTAGACGGTGCCTTGCAATCTGGTGGGGTAGAGGAAGCTAAAGAATTAGCTAGAAATACAAAAGGACCTGTTGCTTCTATCGCTTATCAAGCATTACTTAGAACTTCTGATGGTCAACCAATCGAAGACGTTGAAAGATCTGTTGTAGGATATGGTGGTGTAGAAATAGGGAAATTAGACAGAAACGTTTCTTGGATTGGTTTATTTATCGCAATTGCTCCGATGCTTGGTTTCATGGGTACGGTAGTAGGTATGATTATGGCATTCCAAGACATTGCTAAGTCTGGGTCTGTACAAGCACAAGATATGGCGGGTAACATTCAAGTAGCCTTATTAACAACACTTGCCGGTTTGGTTGTAGGTATTATTCTACAAATATTTTATAACTACATTACTTCTAAGATAGATAGTATTGTAAATAAAATGGAAGATGCGTCTATATCTATTGTAGATATTCTTGTAAGACACAGAAGGTAATTTAATAACCCAAACAATAATAATTTATGAAAAGTATAGGAAGAATATTATTAATCATATTTGCTGTTCTGGCTATTGTTGGATTGGTTTGGGTTGCTATAACTCCAAACGCAGCCGGATCAGACATAGATTTTGCAGAATGGATGAATAGTCCATTGACTACATATATGATATTGGCTTCAATAATCACATTAACGCTTACATTTTTAGCATTTTTATTCTACAAGATTGTAGACTTGTTCAAGCACCCTTCTCATATGAAGGAGGCACTATGGACAGTAGGTGCTATTGTAATCGCGGTGGTTCTAGGATTTATTTTCTCTAGTGACGAGGCTATTATATATGGTAATGGCGATGTATATGAAGGAGGAATGAACTCTAAGCTTATAGGAACAGGTATATTATCTGCAGGAATTTTATTAATCGTAAGTTTTGCATTCCTAATTTGGGATACAATCAAAGGAATCATTAAAAGTTAATAAAAAGAAACATGGCAAAAAAGGAATTACCAGAAGTAAATGCCAGTTCATTAGCAGATATTGCATTTTTATTGTTAACGTTCTTTTTGATTGCGACGTCTATGGACAAGCAAGAGGGAATACAGCGACAACTACCAGATCTAAATAAGGATACAGAGGAGATTAAAATTAAGGTAGAACAACAAAATGCTATAGAATTTGTAGCTAATGCATATGGTCAGATACTTTATAAAGAAGATCCTGATGTAGTACGTAGTATCAATATAAAAGAAGTAAAAGAGCTTGTTAAAGAACATGTAGATAACGGAGGAGGAGTTGATGCAGATGGAAATAGTTGTAACTACTGTAAAGGTGGTCCAGACGGAGCTAGAAATCCATTGTTATCTAATCATCCATCTTTAGCCATTATTTCTATAAAATTTGATAAAGGTACAAGTTGGAAGGATTATATGGCTTTACAGGGTGAGATAGAGGCAGCTTATAATGAGTTGAAGGCATCTTACGTTAAATCAGCATATAATCGTGAATGGGACTTGGTTGTAGCAGACCCTACCAAGGG
>JBPCUN010000074.1:0-4918 GCA_051011115.1 Weeksellaceae bacterium | reverse complement strand
CCACTTTCTTCTTTGGCAGATTCTAACATGTGGGTTACAAATGCCCAATCGCCTCGCCCTGCTGGGGGAATGCCTCTCCAAAACCGATTAAAGGTATCACTTTCTGCTTCGTCTTTTCCCCATTTTTTTAATGAAAAAGGTGGATTGGCGACCACTACATCAAATTTAGAAAGACTAGTGGCACTTTCTGTATGCCGTGGATTGCGTATGGTATCGCCCCATCGAATTTTAGCATTGTCAAACCCATGCAAAAACATGTTCATCACGGCGAGTGCCCAAGTACTACCGTTTACTTCTTGTCCATACAAGGCTACATTCTTACTACCAATTTGCTGTGCTGCTTTTATCAATAAAGAACCAGAACCGCAAGTTGGATCATAAATGGTGGCACCTTCTTCGCCTTTGGTAAGTTTGGCAAGTAGCAAAGAAACCTCTGATGGTGTAAAAAACTCGCCCGCTTTTTTACCAGCATCACTGGCAAAGTTGGATATGAGATATTCATAAGCATCGCCAATAGCATCTTTGTTTGCCAAGTGAGAAGGCATAAGGTCTAGACTGGCAAAATCTACCAATAATTGTTTGAGGCGAGCATTTTTATCTTTTTCATTCCCAAGATTAGAACTGTTAAAAGATATATTGCGAAAAACTCCAGAACCAGAATCACTGGTAAGTTTAGAACGATTGGCTTCTTCTAAATCTGCCAAAGCAATGTCTATTAAAGAGCCAATATTGGTTTGATTTCTATTCTCGTACAAATAGTCAAAAGTGCTGGTCTCTGGAATAATAAAACGCTCTGCCTGCATGGCTCTATCTACACGGGCTTGGTTACCGTCATATTTCTTTTCATATTGCGCCCGTTTTTCTTTGTTTACATCGCTAATATATTTAATGAAAAGCATGGTAAGTATGTAATCCTTGTATTGAGAAGGGTCTATAACCCCACGGAAGGTATCACAGGCGTTCCATACAGTTTTTTTGATATCGGTGGTTTTTATTTGGCTCATTGTTGTACTTTATTTAATAGTATCGATTGTAAATAAGTTTGCTTTAAAGATAAAATTTTTTGAGTTAAATTCCTTTCTTGCATTTGTAGTGCATGTATTTTGACAATTTCTTTTTGAACATTCAAAGGTGGTAAATCTACATCTAATTGCTTAAGGTTTTTGATGCTAATAAATGGCATATTGGCGCCGGATGCATTCTGCTTATGAATGATATTTGAAATGTTTGGCAAATTAAGATACCATATCAAATAATCTTTTAATATGATTTCATAAAACGGACGTAAAATAACAAAACTTGATGATGCTATGTAAGGGTGTTTAGTATGTTGAGGTAAATGATAAGCTTGAAATTTGATTCGAGTAGAAAACAATATATCTTCCTCTTTAATTATAAATCTATCATCAACCTCAAAATTCGTGAAGGTAAATTTATATGTATTCACATTTCCCAAGGGAACATCATTTAGCTTTATAAAAATGCTTTTGCCACCCTTCTCAAATTCAGACGATTTTATATGAATCCCTGGTTGTATGCGGCATATGTCCTTAAGTTGTTTTTTCATATCTATATCTGTATAACAAAGATAACTAAATTTTTATTTCAGTAATTGGATTACTTAAAAATTTTTATATATGTTTGTAAAAACTTTTTTATATCTAATTCAAAATTCAATTGGATGCCTAATAATTATACATCTTACAAAGATTTTTATGAGCGTACTATAGACGCTAATTATAACTTGAGCCACAATGGGGAGGATAATGGTGGGTTCAAATTAGTTTTAGGGGGTACGGGACTTGGTAAAACTTATGGACTTAGAGAAGCAATCAAGCATTATCACCAACTGCCAAATAAAAAGCTGTATAAATTTATTTACATTACGAATCGGCATAATCTAATTACAGAACAAGAATTTGAGTTAGAAAAAGCAGGTATTAATACCACTTATCAAAAAAGTGATAAGGATCTGTTGATTGATTTAAAAAATAAATATCAAGGGTTGAATAATATAATTCAAAATCTAAATCATTTAGGCATTTTCAATTTCTCAAAAGACGCCAATCACTATAATTCTGTTCAGAAAAATATAAAGAATATTATTAAGAGAATAGAACTCTATCATCATAATCTATCTTCTAAATCTTTGAGTATGGAATTAAAGGAATTGATAGAAAATGACTTGAGTAAGGCTTGTAATGAATTCTACAGCATTATAAAAAATGAATTAAGCGATATCTATTACAATCAGGGAAAAGACAAACATTCACAAATAATGATGAATGAGATTATCTGGGATCTATTTCCATATGTACGGTTTCTCTATGATGATGAATGCAATGTGCTTCTAATGACTATCCACAAGGCATTAAAAGGATTTTTTGATGGAAAAGTGAATGTAAAATCATCTGCTTTAAAACAAAATATCATTTTCTTAGATGAATTTGATTTCCTAGAATCAGATATTTTAAAAATCATAAGTGAAGACACCTCTATTGCCAATCCATTAGATTTTGTGAAGATTTTTAAGGAAAAATATGCACATTTAGCAAATCAAGATATTTGGGACACTACAGAAGATCATAAAAATATTAAAGGACGATTGGATGTTGCACTAGAATTTATCAATACAAATTGTGAAAAATTTGATATTGATTTAGATAAAATCAAAGAATTTAAACTCAAGGAGTTTATCAAAAACAGACAAAAATCTTTATTTCAAACCAATGAGGTTATTTTATCAAGCCCAATTTATCTAAAAGAGATGGATGAGACCATGTTTATTTTGAACGAAAAGATAGATGGTTCTAAAAGTCCTTACCAATTGTTCAGGTTATTGGCATTCAGCACCAAAAAAATAATTTCTGCTTTTAACCCAATTACAGGTAATCCTAAATTGGTAAGAGGTGTTATACAAGAAATATGGAATCCAAAGAATGATAATAAAGCTGGTGAGTATCACAAATATATCTTAGATAATTTGCACTACCAGAAAAGTCAAGAAAGGGCTAATAATGTTAGGGCTCTTAAAGATTATTCTCCTTATGATATTGGTTATAGATACATCAAATTACTACAACCAGATGATTATATAAATGAACACACTATAGAAATAGATCAAATAGAATTACTAAGTACACCAGAGTCTATTATTTCTACACTTTCATCTTCAAATTTGGTATTTGGCCTATCAGCTACAGCAGACATTCATCGTGTGGTTGGGGCATTTAACATAGAATGGATAAAAAATAACACCAATTATATTCCTATCGACAAGGATGATTTAAATATGATTAAAGGGCTTAGAGATAATAAACAAAGAATTAGAGATTCTAAAATCAACTTCTCCAAAGTTGAGCTTTTAAAATCTGATGACAATCTCGCTCAGCTTTTAGACAATTTGGGGTCGCATTTTTATAGCACCAAATCAGGTGAAAAAGCAGATATGCGGAAAAAAAGACTTTCTAAAACTTTGTTTACAATTAAACAATGTGTCATATCAGATGATTTTGCCCACCTTATATTTCTTACCACTTTTGAGCAAATTAAAAACTTTCTACATAAAATAGAAGAAGAAGCTATTGATGAGTTAACTATCACATCCAAAAAGTCTGGCGGAAAACATGTGCCTTATTATGAAGTATCTATACTAAATAAACAATGTCATATTATCTTATTAAATGCATCTAAAGCAAAAAAGTTAAACACTAATCGAAAGGCATTGAAGGAATACAAAGAAGCCTTTGAATGCGATAGCGTAATCGTTATTACACAATATAATTCTGCAAGCAATGGCGTTAACTTACCATGTTATGACTTGGAAGGTAACGAAACAGATTTTAGAGGTCTACATTTAATAGAAACCAATCATTTTTGGTTTGATTATTCAAATGAAGAAAAAGATTTTAAAAATATAGAGAAACAAGCCATGTGGCGTTTGTGGAAGTTGTATAGTGAATTCGAATTATCTTACTCAAAATTTAAATCCGCACTCGCATTACGTGATGCTAATACCCATCGGAAACCAAATATTCAAGCATATAATAGGATGTATAAAAATACAGATGATTGTCTCTTTGCGTCTATTGCCCTATATCATCAAGCTATTGGTAGAATAGAGAGAAAAAAAGAACATATTCCTTCGATAGATATTTCTATGGATAAAGATGTATTCAGTGATTTTTGCAACTATCTTAATTTGAAAGGTTTTGAGGACAAACGTAAACATAGAGATAAGTATTTAACTTCTTCCCTCATATTAGCAATTCAGCAAGAAGTGTTAAACCATCAACAAATAGAATTAGGGCAAGCCTTATTTACTCCAAAGGAAAATATTGCATACAACAATAAGAAAAGTAAAAAATTTATTTCTGATTATCTTGAGTTAATTGGTAGCGTTAATAGAAACCAATTAAGCGATGAAAAAGCCAAATTAATTAAATTAGGTTGGGAAGAAATTCGTCAGAAAATTTTAAAACACGAATTGAATTCGCAACTACAGGTTCCTATCTCAAAGCATCCTATTCCTATTGCCGAAAATTTATGTTTTACAACCAATTTAGTAAGCAAGGAAATGGAAATACTCATTTCTTATGAAAAACTTATAATTCATAAAGAGGACTACCATAGTTCATCTTTAATTAATTGGAATTTGAATTATCCTTATCAAAAAATAAAGCAAAATCAAATTATAACACAATTCTTTGAAAAAAATGGATATGCGCTTTCATTCCAAGCTCATCCTGGGAAAAATAACATTTATTTCACACCATATATATTCCAAGCAATATTGCAAGGTGCTATAGGAGAAAAAGCTATAGAAGCTTTACTCACGCATCATGGTGTAGAATTAGAAGAAATTACCGATATACCAAATAAATTATTTGAGGTAATAGACGCTAAAGTAAAACACAAG
>JBPCUN010000073.1:0-45085 GCA_051011115.1 Weeksellaceae bacterium | reverse complement strand
ATGGAGGATTTGAAATGATTAAATCAAACTTTTCTTCAGTATTATATGCTTGTAAAGATGTATGTACTGCATTTAAACGATCGGGCCAAGGACTATTTTCAAAGTTTAGAGACGCTTCTACAATTGCATCCTTATCTATATCTAGTGCTGTAATATAGCTTAAGGGCGAGCGTTGTGCAAGCATCAAAGCAATCAAGCCTGTTCCAGTTCCTATATCTAAAATTTTGCTAGGCGTAGGGTCTAAATTAACCCACGCACCTAGCAAGACCCCATCAGTGCCTACTTTAGCGGCAGATAATTTCTGTTCAACATTAAATTGTTTGAATTTAAATATGGACACAATGGCTCATTCTTGGTTTAATAAAGCAAAAGTAATTAAACCAAATAGAAGCTGACTATAATTAAAGTTTAATTATAAATCGGTAGGGTCATCTAATTTTTCATACACTTTTAATTGTGACCATACGGTAATACAAAAGGCTATCACAATGACAGATAATATGATATACACAGAAACCATAGCATATTGATTTTAGGTGTTCTAAGTTAATTAGGAGATATATTATAAAAAATGATTTTTATAAGGTTTTATTTCTATGCTAAACTTTTCCTATATTTAAGCAAATAATTTTTTATGAGTCATAAATTTCATCCAGAAAGTAAAATGATGAGCCATGGTTTTAAACCAAGTTTATCAGAAGGTGCTATTAAAAGCCCTGTATTCCAAACTTCTACATTTGTTTTTGAAAAGGCAGAAGACGGTAAAGCATTTTTTGAACTTGCATATGGCAAGCGTGAGCCCAACGAAAATGAGGAATCTGGATTAATTTATTCTAGACTTAATAACCCTAATTTGCAAATATTAGAAGAAAGGCTTTGTTTATGGGACAAGGCAGATCAAGCGGCTGTGTTTGAAAGTGGTATGGCAGCCATAAGTACTGTTTTATTAGAATTCTTGAAACCAGGAGATTTATTATTATATAGCCGTCCAATATATGGAGGAACAGATCATTTTATTCACGAGGTTTTACCACAATTCAATATTGAGGTAGTTGAATTCTATGCGGGTCAATCAGAAGAAGAAATTATAGCCAATGTAGAAAATACAGGAAAGGCAGATCGATTGAAATTGATTTATTGTGAAACACCTGCTAATCCTACTAATGCATTGATAGATTTTGATGTATGTAAAAATATCAAAGATAAGTACGCTACAGAAGACAAACCAGTATATTTTGCCGCAGATAATACTTACATGGGACCTCTTTGGCAACACCCTTTAGCTCATGGTGCAGATTTAGTTATATATTCTGCAACCAAATATATTGGTGGACACAGTGATTTAATTGCTGGGGTAGTTCTAGGGTCAAATGAATTGATGGCAAGGATAAAGGGTCTTAGAACATTCTTAGGGAATATGGCTGCGCCGTATACGGGTTGGTTGTTGATGAGAAGTTTGGAGACTTTAAAAATAAGAATGGAGGCGCAACAAGCCAATGCTATCAAAGTGGCAGATTTCTTAAAAGAACATTCAAAAGTAGAGAAAGTATATTATTTAGGACATCTATCAGAAGATTCTAAAGCATATAAAATTCACAAAAAACAAAATAGCGGGCCAGGAGCCATGATTGCATTTGATGTTAAGGGGGGAGAAAAAGAAGCTTTCAAGGTTTTAAATAAACTTCAACTTATTAAACTAGCAGTAAGTTTAGGTTCAACAGAAAGTTTAGTTCAGCATCCTAAAACCATGACGCATGCTGGAGTTCCAGAGGAGGATTTACAAAGGTTAGGCGTTACAGATAGCCTCATTAGATTGTCTGTAGGGGTAGAGAATCATGAAGATATCATTTGGGATTTAAATCAAGCACTAGAAACTATTTAATTTCATTATACATTACAATGTTTATAAGCCTTATTTCTTCGGAAGTAAGGCTTTTTATTTTGGATTGAATCTTAAAGAGATTTTCTGAGGTTCAAGAAGTAATCTGGAGCTAAACGCATCCTACTACCATACCAACTAAACATTTCGCCATCTACTAAAATTACTTTGGCCTGAGGAAATCTTTGTTGAACGATAGGAATGTGTTTATTTTTAAAGGGATAAGGCTCAGAGGAGAGTAAGACAAAGTCTGGGTTGATATTATCGTGGGGATTTACCTCGGGATAACGCGTTTGGTGTGCAAAAACATTGGTAAATCCTGCAAAATTCATCATTTCATGAATAAAGGTATCGTGTCCAATACTCATGTAAGGCTCTTGCCAGATGAGGTATAACGCTTGGTGATTCTTTTGAATATCTTTTAGTTTATCAAAAGCGAGATTAATTTCTTTAATCAATGTTTCGGCAGTAGGAGAGGAATTAGTTAATCTTCCAATCTCCTTAATCATGGCATTATTCTCTTCTAGGGTAGAAACATCGGTGACTAAAACATTTTCCGTTTGCTGTAATGCTTCAATTTCTGATTTAAGGTTTTCTTCTTTGTTGGCGATGATTAAATCTGCCTTGGCTTCTTTAATCTTATCTAAATGAATGTTCTTGGTACCTCCATATCGGGGTATTTCATTTACCTCTGGTTGTGGATGAACGCAAAATTTAGTTCTCCCAATGATTTGATCTTTTAAACCTAAATCAAATAATAATTCTGTAATAGACGGAACTAAAGAAATAATGCGCATTAGTATTTTATTTTTTTAAATAAATAAATCACTCCAAACAAAGAGGTTACCAAGGTAATGATAGAAAAATTTAAAGCAATTCCTGCGGCCACATCTGGATTGAAATCTAAATAAGTTGCTGCGTAATAAAACACTGTTTCTCTAATGCCTATTCCTGCAAAAGAAACAATAGACAGTATACTAGAAACTAAAAATATCATGACATAGACCAAAAGATTGTTTTCTGGTTGTGTCGAAAGCAGTGACAATATTATAGTTCCAATTTGGAATCCTTGTATAATAAAAGAATAAAATAAAGTGGGGTAGAAGATAGTCTTGAATCTAGGAAAAATTAAACCCAGTATCTTGGGTCCAGCCAATATGCTAATAATGCCCACAGCAATGGCTGCAAATTTAATCCAAGAAGCCATAGGAATAGGTATGAAAAACACACCGAGACAAATAAGGATACATATAGCGCAAAGCCCTATCAACCTATCAAAAAAGACAGCTGAGGTCAATGTTTTCACAGGCTGATTAAATTCTTTGTGCAGCGCATATACTTTATAGGCATCTCCTCCCACCCCACCAGGGATAAAGAAATTATAAAACATACCCAGTAAATACAACCTTGCATTGCTCCAGAAAGAAAGATGAACCCCTGCTTTTTTAAAGAATAAATCTACTCGTAATACAGAGAATACCTGTGAAATAACAAAAGATATAAAAGCTAGAATTAAAAACCACTTATTCGCCGCTTTCCATTCAAATAAAAGCATGTTCCAGTCTATTTTGCTAAATACAAAATATAGCAAACCTAAACTGATAAGGATTTTCAGCGTCGTAAATAGATTTTTACGCCAGTTCTTTTTCACCTTGGGTAATTTTTCTAATGCGGTATGGTCTCATAGATTGCGATTCATAATAAGTTTTCATCAGTAAATCTACAACAATACCCATGGTAATTAATTGAACGCCTGCTAATAATAACATAACACCCACGATCAATAACGGTCTAGAACCAATATCCTCACCAAATCCAAACTTTACAATCGCTAGCCAAAACATAGCCAACCCTCCTAATGTTAATGCGATTAATCCCGCATTCCCAAACAGATGCACAGGTCTTTGCAGATACTTCCTCATAAAGATAATTAACGTGAGATCATTGATCACCTTGAATGTTCTACCTAGTCCATATTTAGATTTCCCAAATTGTCTGGCATGATGGCGTACAGGAACTTGCTCTATTCTTGCACCATTCAAAAAGGCTAAAAGGTTGATAAAACGATGCATTTCACCATATAAATTTAAATCTTTAGCGGTTTCCTTATTAAATACTTTCAGTGCACAACCATTATCTTTTATATCCATATGTGTAGCTTTACGCACCATATAGTTAGCAATTTTAGAAGGAATAGTTCTTACAAAATTATCTTTCCGCTTTTGGCGAATACCAGTTACTACATCATAATCACCTTCTTGCATGGTTTCTACCATCATAGGAATATCAAGAGGGTCATTTTGTAAATCCCCATCCAATGTCACAATATAGTCACCTTTGGCCAAGTCTATTCCTGCTGCCAACGCTAATGATTGACCATAGTTTTTCTTTAATTCAACAAAGATTAAATTGGGATTATTTATAGCTTTTGCCTTTTGCCTGGTATGATCCGTAGAACCATCATCAACTAATATGAGTTCATAATCGAAGTCTACTAACGCTTCGTCTACACGGTCTGCTAATAATTTAACATTTTCCTCTTCGTTATAAACAGGAATTACTATAGATAAAAAAGGCCTTATGCTAGTATTCATTAGGTAAGTTGTATTTTTGTAAGGTAAAAATGCTGCACAAATATACTTTAAATTATGCAAACGTTATTGAATCGTAAACTCGAACTTCTACTCGTATTTGGTATAGGTTTTTTTTTATGCGCAGCCAATATTTGGGGTTATCCCATTACAATATTAGATGAGGCTAAAAATGCAGAGGCCGCACGGGAGATGTTCATGAGACAATCCTTTTTACCTACATTCAATGATATATTGCGTACAGATAAACCACCTTTGCATTATTTTTTTATGCAATTAGGTTATGCACTTTTTGGCGTAAATGAATGGGGAGCCAGATTTTTCGGAGCTTTATTTGGAGCAGGATTTATTACCTATTTTTATGTGTTTCTGCGTAGGCATATTTTCTTGAATGTTGCCCGCTTATCCCTTATGATTTTATTATCTTCATTTTTTTGGATACAAGAATTTCACTTAGCGGTTCCTGATCCTTATTTACTGACTTTTTTGGGAACAGGTTGGTTGCTATTTTTTGAATTCTATAAATCTGATAAATCAATAAACCTTTGGTTATTTTATATTTGCATCGGCTTAGCCACGCTTTCTAAAGGACCTGTGGCTATAGGATTAACGGGACTCAATGTGCTGTTATTCCTGTTGATTCAAGGAAAATTAAATGTTTCAGAAATTCTAAAGTTTAAACCATTTCATGGTGCTGCTATTGTTTTGCTTATTGCTGCACCCTGGTTTATTTGGGTACATTATGCCACAGACGGAGCTTTTACGCAAGGATTTTTTATCAAGCATAATTTACAACGATTTAACAATGAAATGGAAGGTCACGGAGGTATTTTCCTCATCACTTGGCTTTTTGTTCTGTTAGGGCTTTTTCCTTTCGGAGCCTTTATTCCTCAAGGATTGTGGCATGGGTATAAATTTTATAAAAGAAGCGATTTAATTGCCTATTCGCTCGTCATCAGTGTTGTCGTGATTGGATTTTTCAGTATCTCTGGAACGAAATTACCCAATTATACCCTACCAGCGATGCCTTTCTTGGCGATACTTGTCGGTGGATATTTAGAAGAAACCATGATTTATAAAACAGGAAAAAGTTGGCAGAATACAGTTTCTTTATCATTAATTTCACTTATGAGTTTGGCTCTTCCTGTAGCGGTTTATGTCTTGTTTGATCACCCTCTTCTTTCTAATCCTCAAGTTTATATTGCAGTACCATTTATGCTCATCATTTTGGCCTCCTTAGGCTATATTTGGGTGCATTATCTGAAGAAAAATGATTTTAGATGGATTTATTCTATCGCTGTTTTATGGGTAGTTATATCGCTAACTATCTTTTTCTTTATATATCCAAATCTCTCTAAAATTACCCCTGTTATACAAGCAGAAAATTATATTAAAGACAAAGAAGTGATGGTGTATCAAAACTATGACCCAGCATTCAATTTTAACTATCATAGAACATTTCCAGTAATAAATACAAAAGAGGAACTTATAGTCTATTTAAATAAACATCCAGAAACACTGGTTTTAACTAAAAACAAAGTGATTAAAGATGAAATGTTATTTCAAACAGAATTTCAGACAATATTCAGGCAACCATCTGTTTTTGAGAACTATGATACTGTGATATTAAAGTACATAGAGGATTAAACTTATAGTTTTTTAATTAAATATTTTTGAAAACAACGTTTGATATTAACATGATGAGGTAGATATAAAAAAGAATTAATAATGTTCAATATTTTTTCATATATTGAATATTTGGAATCGGGATAATGAAAAATTTAAGAAAGGACATAGAAAATGCTGGAGGCAATCTTTTTGAGGTAAAGGTAATAGAGGCAGAGGACTCAAAATTATCTTCTTATACCCATTATTTACATAATTACAAAAATGGAGTTTCAGAATTTTACAAGGATGATGCCATCTCCTATGTTAAGGAGATTTTAGAAAATTTTTATCCTGAAAAAATAATAGATGATAACTTAGCGGAAGAAGCGCTTCAATATCAAATATTTAAAAGCGAAAAAGTTATTCCCTTCCCAACACCCGAAAATCCCAAATTTAGATTTATTGATTTGTTTGCTGGTATTGGTGGATTTCGTTTAGCCTTACAAAATTTAGGAGGGAAATGTATCTTCTCAAGTGAATGGGATAAGTATTCGAAGAAAACATATAGTTCTAATTTTGGAGAAGTTCCATTTGGTGATATTACAAAGCAATCTACGAAAAATTATATACCTGACGAATTTGATGTTTTGTGTGCAGGCTTCCCTTGTCAGGCATTTTCAATCGCAGGGAAAAGAGGAGGCTTTGATGATACACGAGGAACATTATTTTTCGATGTGGCTCAAGTTATAAAAGATAAGCAACCAAAAGCCGTTTTCTTAGAAAATGTTAAAGGACTACGGAATCATGATAAAGGTAGAACCTTGGCCACGATATTAAATGTTCTCCGAGAAGATTTAAATTATTATGTGCCAGAACCTGAAGTTTTAAATGCAAAGGAGTTTGGAGTTCCACAAAACAGAGAAAGGATTTTAATTGTTGGCTTTAGAAAAGATTTAGGTATTGATAATTTTACTTATCCAAAACCTTTAAATAACGATTCAAATACTTCAGTTCGTGATATTATGGAAGAAGATGAGGTTTCTGTTAAGTATTATCTTTCGACAAAATATTTAGATACTCTTAGAAAACACAGAATAAGGCATGAAAGTAAAGGAAATGGCTTTGGATATGAAATAATTCCAGATTTTGGAGTTGCTAATGCTGTAGTCTGTGGGGGTATGGGTAGAGAACGTAATTTATTGTATGATGATAGACTTACAAACTTTAAGCCAGTTACCAATATATCAGGAGAAGTGAATAGAGAAGGTATCAGAAAGATGACGCCTAGAGAATGGGCAAGATTACAAGGTTTTCCAGACCATTTCAAAATTGTAGTTTCAGATGCACAGGCATACAAACAATTTGGTAATTCTGTCGCAATACCAGTTATTCAAGCGACTGCAGAAAAAATAATAGAAAAACTGATGATTAAATGATAACTGGAAACAAGGGGGAATGGAGTGAAGTTTATACTTTATTTAAATTATTAGGAGATAAGCAACTTTATCTTGGAGACAAAGATATAGAGAGGTTAGAAAATTTTGTTTTCCCAATTATTAAAATCTTACGGTCAGAGAAAGGTGGGGAATTTGAATACACCATTAAAGACGAGATTATCTTAATAACAGGAAATCAACAAACTCTTCAATTGCCAATTTCTGAGTTTAAAGTAAAAGCCACGTTATTATTAAATAGAATCAAAAGTAGCAAGAAAACGACATTTTCAGTACCAGAGATTGAAGACTTTATGTGTTCAATAAACTGTTTATCTCTAAAAGCCAATTCTACTTCAAAGACAGATATTACAATTGTTGTTTATGATCAAAGAACAAACCAAACACCAACGCTTGGTTTTAGTATAAAATCCCAGTTAGGAAACCCTTCAACACTACTAAATGCTGGTAAAACTACTAATTTCATATTCAGAGTAGATAATTTATATATTAATCAAAATGAGGTTGATGCAATCAATTCCATCGATTCTAGGAGTAAAATCATGGATAGGATTTCAGAAATTAAAGCAAAAGGTGGTGTATTTAAGTTTGAAAAAACTGAACGGAAAATGTTCTCGAACAATCTTATTCTCATAGATAGTTTGCTCCCCGAAATTCTATCGGAAATAGTTTTTAGTTTTTATACAAGTAAAACCTCCTCTTTAAAAAATTTAGTTTCTATAATAGCAGACGTAAACCCATTAAATTTTGATTTAGATAATGAACATAAGTTTTATGATTATAAGATAAAAAGATTTTTAACAGATACAGCCCTTGGTATGATGCCTTCTAAGGTTTGGGGAGGGCAATATGATGCAACTGGAGGATATTTAATTGTAAAAGAAAGTGGTGATGTGCTTTGCTATCATATCTATAACCGCAATGAATTTGAGGATTATCTTTTAAATAATACAAAATTAGAAACAGCAAGTTCTTCACGTCATGGATTTGGGTATTTGTACGAAGAAAATGCAGATTGGTATTTCAAACTTAATTTACAAATCAGGTTTATTAAATAATCACAACCAAATGATTCACTGGCATTTTAAGGCATTTGACTATTTAACTTCTCAAGAACTGTATGAAATTATACGGCTTCGCGTAGCGGTTTTCGTGATAGAGCAAGATGCACCCTACCAAGATTGTGATCGTGTGGATTATGAAAGCCATCATATTTATGCAACAGATGGGGACGAAATTATGGCTTATGCGAGGATTATTCCCCCGGGAATTACTTATACAGAGCCTTGCTTGGGTCGCGTAGTATTATCACCTGAGTCTAGAGGAAATGGTTATGGTAGAACTTTGGTTTATTTGGCTTTACAAGCCATGGAAACCATTTACAAAACTACTGATTGTAGAATTTCTGCTCAATTATACTTACAAGAATTTTATGAATCCTTTGGTTTTAAACGCGTATCAGATGTTTACTTAGAGGACGGTTTACCTCATGTAGAAATGGTGAAATAAAGCCTTATAACTTTTACAAATCATCCTAAATATTTTACCTTTGTTCGTAAGCTTTCACTTGCATCAGAATTTGCTAGGAAGGAAGTCCACAGAAATATAGAAATTTAATAATACATGATGAAAGTCCATTTTATTGCCATTGGGGGAAGTGCCATGCATAATCTTGCTATCGCTTTACATTTAAAAGGTTATGAGGTTACAGGATCAGACGACACCTTATTTGAGCCTTCAAAATCCCGTCTGGCACAGCATGGACTATTACCAGAAAGCACTGGTTGGTTTCCAGAAAAAATCACTGAAGATTTAGACGCTGTAATTCTTGGTATGCATGCGCATGAGGACAATCCAGAGATGCTCAAAGCACAAGAATTAGGTCTCAAAATATACTCATACCCTGAATATCTATACGAGCAATCCAAAGAAAAATCTAGAGTCGTAATTGGTGGATCCCATGGTAAAACCACCATTACCAGCATGATATTGCACGTATTGCATTACCACGATAGAGAAGAAGATTATATGGTAGGCGCTCAATTAGAAGGTTTTGATGTCATGGTACGCCTTACAGAAGATAGCGATTTTATGATTATGGAAGGGGATGAATACCTATCATCTACATTAGACCCACGACCTAAATTTTTATTATATCAACCCAATATCGCTTTACTCAGCGGAATCGCATGGGATCACATCAATGTATTTCCCACTTTCGCAGATTATACCAAGCAGTTTGAATTATTTGTAGAAAGCATCGTTAACGGAGGTATTTTAGTTTATAATCAAGAAGATTTTGAGGTAGTAAAAGTGGTACAGAAATCACAGAATCCTATTCGCAAATTACCCTATAAAACTCCTCCACACTTCATAGAAAACGGAATAACATACCTCGAAACTGCAGAGGGCCCGATACCATTAGAAATCTTTGGTAAACACAACCTTTCTAATCTAGAGGGAGCAAGGCTCATTTGCAATCAATTGGGCATTATGGACGAGGATTTCTACGAAGCTATTCAAACCTTTACGGGGGCGTCCAAAAGACTAGAGCTTGTTAAGCGTACCTCCGAATATGTAGTATATAAAGATTATGCACATTCGCCAAGCAAAGTTAGTTCTACCACCGCAGCGGTCAAAGAACAATATCCAGACAAAGAAGTAATCGCTTGCTTAGAATTACATACATATTCATCCCTAAATCCAGAATTTTTGGTTCAATACAAAAACGCTTTACAAAAAGCAGATGAAAAGATTGTTTATTACTCAGAAGAAGCGCTTAAGATCAAACGCCGAGAGCCTATAGACCCCGCAATCATCAAAGAAGCTTTTAATGACCAAGACATTCAAGTTTTTACAAACCCAAATGAACTAAAGGCGCATATAGCTCAAATCAACCGTATGAATAAAGTCTTTTTAATGATGAGTAGCGGAAATTATGGTGGTATAGATTTAAAGGCGATGTAGTAGTTTTTTAAGGAGCCCAGAACCTGCTTTTTGTTGCAATCTTTTCTATCAATCCTTACAAATAATCTAGAAAAAGGAACTTCCTTTGGTCGTTCTTTTTCGTTGTTATTTGTGAACGGATTATTACAAAAGGATTTCCACGACAATCAGGGCTATAAAAGTATTGGAGTTAAAGATTAATGTATTAAGTTATATGTATCAAGCCTTTTCTCACTCTTCTTTTTTCTTGATAAAAAAGAAACAAAAAATCAAGTTGTTTTAGAATGTTTTGCTAAAGCACCGTCAAACTTTCTAAAATTGAATTGACCAGCCCTATTCCAAGTACTATCAATTTTTAAAGAAAATTTGACTAAATATAAAAACCTTCAAGCGCATTTAAAAAAACTTCCAATTAAATAAATAACATTAGAACCTATAACTAATAGATACAAAAAAAAGCCCAAAACTTAACGCTTCAGGCTTTATATTTTAAAGAAGTTTCAATCCGAAATGCTTTTACTCATTCAGCTTCAGAACCGCCATAAAAGCACTTTGCGGAACCTCGACACGTCCTACTTGGCGCATCTTTTTCTTTCCTTTTTTCTGTTTTTCTAGTAATTTACGTTTTCTAGAAATATCACCTCCATAACATTTAGCGGTAACATCCTTACGCAAGGCCTTGATTGTTTCACGAGCGATGATTTTCGCTCCAATGGCTGCTTGAATCGGAATATCAAACATTTGTCTTGGAATTAATTCCCTCAGTTTAGAACACATCTTTTTACCAATATTATAGGCATTATCTCTGTGTACAAGTGCTGATAAGGCATCTACAGGTTCTGCATTAATTAAAACATCTAAACGTACCAAATCAGACTTACGCATACCAATCGGTGTGTAATCAAAAGATGCATAACCTCTTGAAACAGATTTTAATCGATCATAAAAATCAAATACTACTTCACCTAAGGGCATATGAAAAGTAAGCTCTACACGATCTGTTGTTAAATACGTTTGATTCACTATTTCTCCCCGTTTTTCAATACATAAACTCATCACATTTCCCACATATTCTGCTGCCGTAATGATGGTTGCCTTGATGTAAGGTTCTTCCACACGATCCATTCCAGATGGATCTGGAAGATCCGATGGATTATTTACGAGGATTGGTGTATCAGGGTTTTTTGTAGTATATGCTAAATAAGATACATTAGGCACCGTGGTGATCACCGTCATATCAAATTCACGCTCTAATCGCTCTTGAATAATCTCTAAGTGAAGCATTCCCAAAAACCCACAACGGAATCCAAAACCTAAAGCTGCAGAACTTTCTTTCTCAAAGGTCAAAGAAGCATCGTTCAACTGTAATTTTTCTAGAGAATAAGTTAATTCCTCATAATCTTCTGTATCTACAGGATATATTCCAGCAAATACCATGGGTTTCACATTTTCAAAACCAGCAATCGCTTCACTAGCTGGATTCTCTACAGAGGTAATGGTATCACCCACTTTTACATCTACAGCTGTTTTAATTCCAGAGATAATATATCCCACATCACCTGTGCTAATGGTCTTCTTAGGAACTTGTTGCAGCTTTAAGTTACCAATTTCATCCGCATGGTATTTTTTACCCGTAGCCATAAATTTAACCTCCTCACCTTTGTGAATTTTTCCATTTACCACCTTAAAATAGGCCTCAACCCCTCTGAATGGATTATAAACTGAGTCAAAAATAAGTGCTTGCAAAGGAGCCTCTGGATCACCCACAGGAGCTGGAACACGCTCAATGATAGCTTTTAAAATGTCTTCTACACCTTGACCAGTTTTACCACTAGCGTGAATAATATCTTCTTTGTCACAACCAATTAAATCAATAATATCATCTGATACCACATCTGGATTAGCACTTGGTAAGTCAATTTTGTTTAGAACAGGAATAATCTCTAAATCGTTTTCTAGAGCTAGATATAAGTTAGAAATCGTCTGTGCCTGTATGCTTTGTGCTGCATCTACAATCAATAAAGCACCTTCACAGGCAGCAATAGAACGGGAAACTTCATAAGAAAAATCCACGTGCCCAGGCGTGTCTATGAGGTTTAAAGTATATAATTCTCCATTATATTCATAGTCCATTTGTATAGCGTGAGATTTAATGGTGATCCCACGTTCTCTCTCTAGGTCCATATCATCTAGTAACTGCTCTTTCATTTCGCGCTCTGTTACTGATTGCGTATGGCCCAACAGCCTATCGGCCAAAGTAGATTTACCATGGTCTATATGTGCTATAATGCAAAAATTTCTGATATTCTTCATAAAATGTAATGATTAGCAAAAATATGAAAAATACTTGTCTTTCTTAGTGAATTTTTTTTTCACATCACATGGGAAAATGTTAAGAAATCTTTATGATAGAATTATTTTTTTATATTTGGTAGTTATAGAAACTCAAACATGATAAAAAAAGTTCTATTTAGTGGAATATTCATCATTTCTCAATTGGTGTTTTCACAAGATTTCGGATTAGAACAATTATTTCAATATCAGTATTTTCCACAAGGGATTGAAGGCGGTGTTTCCATGAATGATGGAGAACATTATACTCTAATTTCTGAGAATGGAATAGACAAATTTTCTTATAAAACCTTTCAAAAAGTCGGTACCATTAAAGAGGGTCGTTATTCTGATTACTTTTTTAATGCAGATGAGACTTTTCTAATGTTAGAAGAGGATCCAGAACCAATCTTCAGGCATTCTAAAAAGGCAACTTATACGTTGTATGATATTCAGAAAAAAGTAGAAACTAAAATATTTGACGGTAATAAAGTTCAAGAGCCGACGCTTTCTCCTGATGGTAAAAAGGTGGCTTTTGTTTTTGATAATAATATTTACTTCCAAAATTTAGCAGACGGAAAAGTGACTCAAATCACCACCGATGGTAAAAAGAATTATATCATCAATGGTGTTACAGACTGGGTGTATGAAGAGGAATTTGCCTTTGTAAGAGCATTTGATTGGAATGCGACCAGTAATAAAATAGCTTATATTAAATTTGATGAGCGTGAGGTGCCAGCAATGGATATTGATATTTATGGTGAAAACTTATATCCAGATGAATTATCTTTCAAATATCCTAAAGCAGGAGAGAAAAATGCCAAGGTTTCTGTGCATTTATATAATTTAAAGAACCAAAATACAAGTGAAGTAGATTTAAAGGAATATGATGATTTTTATGTTCCGCGTATTCAATTTACTAAAAAGGCAGATGCATTGGCCATGATTGTATCTAATCGTCACCAAAATAAACTCGACTTTCATATGGTGAATACAAGCGATTTAAAAAAGCATAAAATTTTCACAGAGACTGACAAGGCTTGGATAGATACGGATAATTTGACCCTCGAATTCTTAGAAGACAATAGTTTTATATGGAATTCTGAACGTGATGGATTCAGACATTTATATCATTATGCAGACGATGGAAAGGTTTTAAACCAAATCACCAAAGGTAAATGGGAGGTAACTGAATTCTATGGTTATAATCCTGAAAATAAGAGGGTTTATTACCAATCTACGGAGCCAGGGAGCATCAATCGCGGTGTGTACACTATTCAGATTAATGGAAAAAATAAAGTAGCGCTATCTGACCAACCCGGGATAAATGATGCAGACTTCAGCAAAACATTCGCATACTATATATTGTCTCACGATGAGGCCAATACCGTTCCTATTTATACTTTAAACAATGGTGAAAATGGTGAGCAATTAACGGTTTTACAAGATAATGATAGATCTAAAGCGTTTATGGAAAGCCAAAAACCTCAACCTAAGGAATTTCAAGAAATAGAGGTAAATGGTGTGAAATTAAATGCCTATATAATAAAACCAAAGAATTTTGACCCGAATAAAAAATATCCTCTTTTCATGTATATATATGGTGGGCCAGGATCTCAACAAGTACTTAATAACTATGGAAGTTTTAACTTCTGGTGGTTTCAAGTGCTGGCAAATCAAGGTTATATGATTGTATGTGTGGATAATCGTGGCACAGGAGGTAAAGGTGCCGCCTTTAAAAAAGTTACATATAAAAATTTAGGAAGTTACGAGATAGAGGATCAAATGGCAGCGGCAAAATATTTTGGAAACTTACCTTATGTTGACGAATCTAGAATTGGTATGTTCGGGTGGAGCTTCGGGGGGTATATGACTTCTTTGGCCATGACTAAAGGGTCAGATATCTTTAAAATGGGAATTGCCGTAGCACCTGTTACCAACTGGCGTTTTTATGACACCATATATACTGAAAGATTTTTGCAAACTCCGCAAGAAAATCCAGAAGGGTATGATGATAATTCCCCTATAAATTATGTAAATTTAATGCATGGCAATTTCCTATTAATCCATGGTACTGCAGATGACAATGTGCATGTTCAAAATTCTATGCGTTTTGCCGAGGCTTTAATACAAGCCGATAAAGACTTTGAATATATGGTTTACCCAGATAAAAACCATGGAATCTATGGCGGAAATACCCGCAAACATTTATATAAAAAGATGACCAATTTTATATTGGAAAATTTATAATCTAACAAATTTTAATATATGAAGGATCAAGTAGTAGTAGAAAAAGGGCACCCAGCGGGATTATACACGTTGTTCTTTACAGAAATGTGGGAAAGATTTTCTTACTATGGTATGCGTGCATTGCTTACCATTTTTTTAACCGCGGAATTAGCTACCGGAGGTTTTGGAATGGATAGGACAGAATCACTGACTATCTATGGTATATTCACAGGTTTGGTATATCTAACACCTCTAATTGGAGGATGGTTTGCTGATAATGTGATGGGACAGCGGAAGACAATCTTTATTGGTGGTTTGACGATGGCTATAGGTCAGCTCTTATTAGCTCTTGGAGCTTCAAATGAAATCTTTGGAGACTTAGCTACTAAGCAACAAATCTTTTATCTAGGTTTGGGCGTGTTAATTTTAGGGAATGGATTCTTTAAACCAAATATTTCTACCATTGTTGGGGATTTATATGATAACGATGACCCACGAAAAGATGGTGGTTTTACAATCTTTTATATGGGGATAAACATTGGGGCTTTCCTTTCTCCGTTTATTGCTGGAACTTTAGGAGAAAAAGTAGGATGGCCTTATGGTTTCTTGGCTGCAGCAGTAGGGATGTTAATTGGCGTAATTTGGTTTTATTTTAAACAACCTACCTTAGGCACGCTTGGGATGTCGCCTAAAGCAGAAAAAGCCAATCGAGTATCGCTTATTGCCAAAGATTGGATGGATATTATTCTTTACACCATAGTAAACTTCATCTTTGTATTCGCTGTTATGTGGTTCTGGGGGGTAACTTCAGATATGGTGCATACTATTGTTATGTGGGTATTGGGAATTGCGGGTGCTGGATTTTTAGGAATGTCGATATTTAAAGGAACCAATGGGCCGACGGAATGGACACGTGTTTTTGTTATTTTAATTTTAGCCTTTTTTAATATTGTATTTTGGGCTGGATTTGAGCAAGCGGGAGGTACCTTTAATTTATTTGCAGATGAAAACACCAATCGTTTGGTAGGTGGTTTTGAGATTCCTACAACGTGGTTTCAAAATATTAATCCAATTGCCATTGTAACATTGGCACCATTGTTCTCTATTTTATGGATTAAATTAGACAAGAGAAAATTAAACCCTAGAACCCCGATAAAATTTGCTTTGTCTATGTTCATAGGAGCCATCGCCTTTTATATTATGTCTTTAGCTGCCAATGCAGCAGATGGTGGAGAATTGGTAAGCCCTATGTGGTTGGTAGTGGTGTATGTATTATTAACGATTGGGGAGTTAATGTTATCGCCCATAGGACTTTCTATGGTAACCAAATTGTCTCCACATAAGATTGTATCTGTGATGATGGGAGTTTGGATGGCTAGTTTTGCTTTAGGAAATTTCTTAGCAGCAACATTGGAAGCTATATTAGTAAAATATGACTTTTCATTATATCCATTTATTGCAGGTCTTATGTTAGTATCTGGAATATTATTGGTTTTATTATCCCCAATTTTAAACAAGTTTATGAAAGGGATTCATTAAATCATTTAGAATTACATAAAATGCACTAGCGACCTCTACAGGAAACTAGTGCATTTTTAATATTTACTCATATGGAAAATAACAATAGAACTTTTAAAGAAACCGTTAAGTCATTTAAACCAGCTTTTTGGGTAGCGAGTGTTATGGAACTTATGGAGCGATGGGCATGGTATGGTGTTTTTACGCTCTTTGCAATTTATTTGGTAGCAAGTAAAGACGAAGGAGGACTTGGTTTTAGTCATATAGAAAAAGGATCTATTATGGCACAAATTACATTCATATTATACCTTTTACCATTGTTTTTTGGGGTTATAGCCGACAGAATAGGTTATAAATTATCGCTCACCATTGCTTATGTAGTCATGATTATTGGCTATTATCTTATGGGGACAGTAGATACTTATTGGGGTATGTACTTTGTGTTTTTACTAGTGGCCTTGGGTGCAGCATTGTTTAAGCCTGTAGCCTCTGCTATTGTGACTAAATCCACAGATAAATCTAATGGGACTTTAGGGTTTGGTATTTTTTATATGATGGTGAATATTGGTGGTTTTATTGGCCCAGCTTCTTCATCATTTCTTAGAACGACCTTTGGTTGGAAGCTTATCTTTATACAAGCTGCGGTAGTTATAGGAATCAACCTTATTTTATTATGGATTTTCTTTAAAGAACCAAAAAGAGAAGTGTATGAAAAAGAACCGATAGACGTAGAAATTAAAAACTCTTTGCTCAAGATATGGGAGGCATTAAAAGATACAAGATTAACCGTCTTGCTTATTTTAATGGTCGGTTTTTGGACCATGTTTAATCAATTATTTTACACCCTTCCTAACTTTATCACAGATTGGGTAGACTCATCGGCTTTAAGTAATTGGATCAATCAAAATATACCATTTTTAGGAGACACTTTAACAGAAAAAGGACAAATAAAAGCAGAATGGTTTACCAACATAGATGCTTTAATGATTGTGTTTTTCCAAATGACGGTTTCTTATGTTGTAACTAAGATGCGCCATGTTACGGCTATGATTAGAGGGTTTATTATTGCTGCCATTGGTATTGGAATCACTTTTTATACAGACAATGTATTATTTACCATCTTAGGTATTTTTATTTTCGCATTGGGTGAGATGACAACCAATCCCACATTCTCGTCTTTTATTGCTTTAATATCGCCCAAAGGTAAAGAAGCATTATACCAAGGAACTTACTTCTTACCAGTAGCTGTGGGTAACCTTTTAACCCAGTTTATCTCTGGTAATTTATATGAGGCTTGGTCAGATAAATTTGGTCTTTTAAAAAGAGAAATGGCTACGAGAAATATTGAGATGCCAGAAATTAATGATTCTTTCACAAAAAATGACTATTTTACGCTGGCCGAACAAAAATTAGGCATGAATCACTGGGAATTAACACAAATGTTGTGGGATAATTACAATCCTAATAAAATCTGGTATGTCGTTGTAGGCATTGGGTTAGTAACGATCATCGCACTTTCTATTTATGATAAAATGGTGATAAAACCTAGAGAAGCAAGCTTGAAATAATGTACGTAAGCAAATCAAAA
Organism: Weeksellaceae bacterium; assembly: GCA_051011115.1. Classification (GTDB taxonomy): domain Bacteria; phylum Bacteroidota; class Bacteroidia; order Flavobacteriales; family Weeksellaceae; genus Profundicola. The sequence goes on along the minus strand of JBPCUN010000073.1, from coordinate 26,941 downwards.
AAGGATAAGCTTTAAGGGTTTATTCTTTTTAATTAAAAAAATATTGAACACTATGGACAAAAGTAAAATGGTACACCAAAAGCAATTCTTAGGACATCCTGTAGGATTGTTTATTCTATTCTTTACAGAAATGTGGGAACGTTTTTCCTATTATGGAATGCGCGCCCTTTTGGTGTTATACATGACTACAGAAACCATGGGTTCTGATTTGAGAGGTCCAGGTCTAGGCTGGACAGAACAAGAGGCATTGGCTTTATACGGATGGTATACCATGCTAGTATACGTGATGTCTATACCAGGTGGTATGATTGCAGATAAGATATTAGGGCAGAAAAAAGCTGTATTATACGGTGCTATAATTCTGGTTGCAGGACACATCACTCTAGCGTTCACGCCATTATGGGCTTTTTATTTGGGATTAGGACTCATCATATTAGGGGTTGGTTTATTAAAACCCAATATATCTACCATGGTAGGTGGTCTTTATAAAAAAGGAGATATCCGTCGAGATAAAGGGTTTAGTATCTTTTATATAGGAATTAATTTAGGGTCTCTTTTAGCTACAATGACAGTTGGTTCTGTGGTGCTAGCATATGGTTGGCATGCAGGTTTTGCCTTGGCTGGTGTAGCCATGATTTTAGGGTTGATTGTCTATCTATGGGGATATAAATACCTGAAACATGTAGGTAATTTAGATTCAGAACCCCAAGAAGATACCGTAAAAATTGAAGCTGTAAGTTATGGCGATTTATATTCTAATTTATTTAAGTCACCTTTACAATTAGCAATTTCTGGAATTCTTCTCGTAATGTCTTTTGTCGGATGGTATTTTATGGGTTGGGGATATGGCTTATTATTTTTGTTTTTGACAGCCATTATAGCTTTAATGATGATGATTTACAAAGATCTAGACACCCAAGTTTATAAAGATAGATTTTTGGTGCTTTTATTATCCTTTATTATGGTAGTAATCTTCTGGGGAGCTTTTGAACAAGCGGGTGGATTAATGAATTTGTATACGGATGATAAGGTAGATAGAGTGCTTCACATTTTCGGGAAAGAATTATTGATTCCAACAGAGATGTTCCAGAGTTTAAACGCTTTATTTATTATATTATTTGCTACGGCAGTTGGTAGTTTTTGGGCTAAAAGAAAATTAAAAGGAAAATTATCTGGGTCTATTTTCAAAATGGCTTTGGGTATCATTATAATGGGCTTTGGTTTCTTGTTTATGGTTTTCGCCGCCAGAGAATTTAACGAAAATGGAACTTCTAGCATGATTTGGTTGGTATTCGCTTATCTTTTCCATACGATTGGAGAGCTATGTTTATCCCCTGTAGCCTTATCATTTATTACCAAATTAGCTCCTGTAAGATATGCATCTTTAATGATGGGGGTGTATTTCGCTACATCTGGTTTAGGAAACAAAGTAGCAGGAATGGTTGGTGAATCAGCCAGTAATTATGGAGATTTAACGGTTTTTATGGGCATTTTTATTTTCACTGTGGTCGTAGGAACCTTGTTTATTCTTATCCGTAAGCCATTGAATAGACTTACGCATGGCATAGAGGATAATGAAAACATCATCAAAGAGCAAGAAGGATTTGATTTAATTAAAGAATAAATTTAGTACAACCTATATTTTAACACATGGCAAAGACAGCGAACCCAGACTTTTTTGAGTCAAAAGTTTTAGGACACCCAGCAGGGTTATTTGTATTATTTTTCACAGAAATGTGGGAGCGTTTTTCATTCTATGGAATGCGTGTTTTATTGATTAATTTTTTAACCATGGCTGCCATTGGGTATAATCCAGGATGGGAGTGGTCTGCAGAAAATGCAGGTGCCTTATTCGGTACATATGCCATGCTACTTTATATTACGCCAATTATCGGTGGAATCATCGCAGATAAGCTCACAGGTTACCGATGGGCGGTGGTTATAGGTTCCATTATTATGACGGCCGGACATGCTGCAATGGCTCTTGAAACAGAATTTTCACTCTATCTTGGACTAGGACTACTGGTGATTGGTACGGGGTTCTTTAAGCCTAATATCACATCTATTATTTCTGAAATGTATAAAGATGTTCCAGAGAAAAAGGACGGTGCTTATACCATATTTTATATGGGAGTGAATGCGGGAGCTTTTTTCGGGATGATGCTTTGTGGTTATTTAGCAGAACGTGTAGGATGGTCTTGGGGGTTTGGATTAGCAGGGATTTTTATGTTCTTTGGAACTTTACAATTCTGGTTAGCTAAACCACTTTTTGGAAGCATAGGAGATAAACCGGGCGAGGTAGAAGAAATGGAAGAAGTGTTAGCAGATGGTGTAGTGACGGAAGAAGAAAAAGAAGTTATCAAGCACAATCCTTTCACAGTAGTAGACAAGGTGCTTATTGCACTATGTACTATTGTTGGTCTAGGCTACGCTATTAATGACCCGTTATCTAAAATTGCAGGAATAGACTTGTTTCGTTTTGCACAAATAGGTGATTTTGAAGGGCAATATGTAGCCATCATTGTGGCATTAATTCTATTCTTGTATATGGTCATTACTAGAATTGCTCGCTATGCACCGATTGTTAGAGACAGGATGATTGCATTTATCATTTTTGCATTCTTTACGGTATTTTTCTGGATGAGTTTTGAGCAAGGAGCCACTTCTTTAATTTTGTTTGCTAGGGATAGTGTAGACAGAACATTGAGTGGTAATTCAGCCATTGCATACAACATTGTCAACACCCTTCTTACCGTAGTCCCTTTAGCCATAATTACCTATGTACTAATTAGGTTGGCTAAATTAACTTTTAAGAAGATTCCGGGGTCTAATATTGTTTTAGCCATATGTTTTATTGGCGTTTGGGGTGTAGCTTTATGGATGTTGAATCGTGACTGGAACGCAACAGCCTATGAAGTATCATTTCAAGCGATAGAAACACCTGCTCTAGAAGATGATGGAACGGCTAGATTAGACGAAGAAGGAAATCCAATCTTTGTTTATAAGCCTGTAACGGATATGACGACGCTTGATGGCAGTGAAAATGTGGTAGAGAGAAAAGTTAGAATTAGTGAGCAGCAAGCATTCACCGTAGGACAGGAAATTAATATCATCACCAAGGATAATACGAATACAACCTTTGGGTTTTTAGATGATAAGCGATTAGATTTTGCTAGAGAAAGAGGCGAGGAATTGAATCGAGATAGTGGGATAATACCAGCACAAGTATCAGAAATTCAGTCCAACGAAATAGAGGTTACAACTTCTTGGTTTAGTATTTTAAATTCTTTCTTTATCATCGCATTTGCCAGTTTATTCTCTAAATGGTGGGATAGCAAGTATAATCCATCTGCGACTGTTAAATATGGTTTAGGTTTAATCATTATGGCCATGGGATTTGGATTGTTAGCGTTTGGATCATATGGAATCACAGAAGGGGTAAAGGTAAGTATGCTTTGGTTAATTTTGGCTTATCTGTTCCACACTTTGGGTGAATTATGCTTGTCTCCTGTAGGTTTGTCCTATGTGAGTAAATTAGTACCTCCTAGAATGATTGCTTTTATGTTTGGTATGTGGTATTTAGCCATTGCCATCGGAAACAAATTAGCAGCCGTATTGGGTGGTCAAATTGAAAATATTACCTCTAATTACTCCTTATCTACCTTCTTTTTGATCTTTACCATTGTGCCTGCAGCAGCGGGTGTGGTTGTAATGCTTTTAGGACCATTATTAAAACGATTAATGCACGGGGTCAGATAAATGGTTTTATATTTGGCTATTAATATTAGTTTGATAACAAGAATTTAACACAGATTAAATATGTTATCCTTTAAATTTGCAAAAAATTATTTAGTTATGAACAAGTTTTTCACCCTAATATTTATATTAGTTGCATCATTTTCATTTGCTCAAGAACAAATTAATTGGGTATCTATTGAAGAGGCAGAGAAAATTCAATTAGAGAATCCAGATAAGCCCATGTTTATTGATGTATACACCGATTGGTGTGGTTGGTGTAAAAAAATGGACAAGTCTACCTTTGTAGATGAAGAGGTAGTGGCGCATATTACCAATAACTATATTCCAGTTAAATTTGACGCAGAATACACGAAAGACATCAATTTCAAAAACAGAACTTTTAAATTTGTAAAGGTAGGTAACAGAGGATTTCACCAATTGGCAGCTGTAATGTTGCAAGGTCAATTAAGTTTTCCTTCCTATTTGGTATTAAATAGCGAAGGTGTTGTAACACACCAAATTAAAGGCTACGTGGAGGCTAATGATTTATTGAATCAGCTGTAAGAATAAAAGCACCGCTTGTTGCGGTAGCATGAATTTGGTCTGATTTTTCTGTCAGACGTTTGATTACACTAGGGTAATTGCTTCCATCAGCGATTACCCTTTTTATTCTTTTAGGAATATAAGTATGGGCATTGATTTTACCTTTACTTCCTATAATATAATCTACGTTGGGTAATGAATCCATTTTTTGGTTGACTAAATAGAATAGGTTATTATGCCATTTAATTAAGTTTTTTTCTTTCATAAACCATGTTGTATTCATACTTTCATTTAAATCATACATGGCTATAGAATCAATTTTCTGATGCAAGACATAAGGTTCAATCACATATTTATAAGCTTTAGCAGAATCTTCTACTGATTGAAAAATGTTGAGAATATTCCCATTTCTGATGCCTATAATACTGCCTTTATATTGATTGAAAATAATAAATTCTTGTTTCTGGCTAAACGTATAATTATCATGAATCTTTGTCATCTGAAATAGTAAGATTAAAGTCAATAAAGGCAAAGCATGAATCCATTTAAATTGGGTTAAAAGTGGTTTTAAACAAAGAACAATCCCTAATAAAATAAATAATTGAAACATTGAAATGGATAGATTATCTAAAATCATGGATTCAAAAGTGGCAATATATTCAATGAGCCATAGAATACAATTAAAGGCGGTGTTAACTCCTATAATATAAAAAGAGAAATCTAAGTTTAAACTAATTAAAACCACAGATAACATAGATAATCCCACTAGAAATCCAGCCATCGGTATGAGCAATAAGTTTCCCACGATAAATAAACCAGAAAACTGTCCAAAATAAAATACAGCAATTGGCATTACCCCGATTTGAGCTGCCACCGTTACACTCATTATATTAAAAATATAGTTCTTCCATCGGGTCATATAGATTGGTAAGTGCATTCGTATAGGTCTGTAAAGCCATGCAATAAAGAATACTGCGGAATAACTTAACTGAAATCCTACATCAAACAAATCATTAGGATTAATGAAGAGTAACACAAAAGCCGTAAAGAATAAAGTGTGGAATATATTAGTGGGTCTGTGCGATAAAAAGGTGAGATAGTAAAAGGAAATCATAAAAGCTGCACGTGTCACAGAAGGGGTGAAATTTACAAAAGCTGCAAATACCCAGATTAAAATAAGCGCTGCAATGATTCTGATGATTCTACCTTTACTCAAATATAATAATGGATATAAAAGTTGCAGAATCAGCCAAAAAATAATCCCTACATGCAACCCAGAAATAGCAAATAAATGAAGGACGCCCGCGGCAGATAAAGTCTCTTGCATCTCTTGCGTAAAATCTGTCCTGTCCCCAAGTGCTAGCGCTGCAATAAAAATTTGAGAGGCTTCAGAATAACCGTTTTCTTTTAATTGAGATTTAATATTTTGCTTAAACAAAGAAACTTCATGCGTAAAAGAAAATCTTGGCGGATGCTTTAATTGTGTTAAGGTATCTGCAAAAGTCTGAATATGGATGCCTTTAAATTTCAGAAACCGTTCATAATCAAATTGATGGGGATTAGATGGAATGGGAATTATAGTGGTTTTACCATAAGATAGTAATACATCTTGTTGATGTACTGTTTGCTGACTTTTCTTCAAATAAAACAAGATATTTTCTCCAATCAAAGCAGAATCTCTTGCTCGTAAAACTTTTGTTTTGTACTTATAATATTTAGCGGAGGGCTTATAAATATCAATGACTCTCAGTTCCAAAAGTTGAGGTTCTGTAGAGAGATTTTCTGGTGGAGTTTCATTGATTTGATTATACCTAAGAATGCCTAAAATGCCAATCAATACTAACCCTAAAACCGTGAAAACTAGTCTAAATTTTCCAATAATTTTTTGAAAGATCATCAAGGTTAAAACTACACCACCACAATAAAATAAAATAGCGGTTTCAAAATCCCAATAATGTTCCAGCAAAATCCCTATCGCTAATGCTAAAGTTAAAAAAGCGAAGGGTTGAAATTTCATGAGTTTATGTTATGAGTTCTATTATTTTGGTGGCAGCCACTTCTGAGGCTCCATTTCCGCCTAATTTTTGGCGTAAAACCTCAAAATCATTTAACATTTGTTCTCTTGCCTTCCCTGCTAAAATCAGATTTAATTCTCTCTTTAAGTTTTTATAATTTAAATCTCCTTGTATAAGTTCTGTCACTACTTTTCTATCCATTATCAAGTTGACCAAAGAAATATATTCGATGTGTTTTACCACACGTTTACCAATTTGATAAGAGATATAACTACCTTTATAGCAAACTACTTCTGGCACATTTAATAAAGCAGTTTCTAAAGTTGCAGTACCAGAGGTAACCAACGCAGCATGAGATAATTGCAATAAATTATAAGTCTGGTTTTCTACCACACGGGTTTGGTCATTTAAAAAAGACTGATAAAATGATCTTTCTTGTCCAGGTGCGCCAGCAATCACAAATTGATATGCAGGGAAATCCTTGGTTACAGAAAGCATAATAGGTAACTTGGTATTAATTTCTTGTTTGCGACTTCCTGGCAAAAGGGCAATAATTGGACGATCATCTAAACCCCATTTTGTTTTAAAGGCATTTAAATTTGGTGTTTCTTTTTGTTCTATTGCATCAATCAACGGATGCCCCACAAAATCTACTTCATAATCCCACTGATTTTTATAATAATCCTTTTCAAAAGGGAGGATTACAAGCATTTTATCAATCACCTGTTTAATTTTCTTGACCCGACCGCTCTTCCAGGCCCAAACCTGAGGAGAGATATAGTATACTGTCTTGATACCTAATTGCTTCACATAAGGTGCTATACGCAAATTAAAACCTGGATAGTCTATAAATATAACCACATCTGGCTGCCAAGAAGCAATATCTTTTTTGCAAGTTGCAATGTTTTTAAAAATGGTTCTCAAATTCATCACCACCTCAGAAAACCCCATAAAAGCCAGCTCACGATAATGCTTTACCAAAGTGCCGCCAACCTTTTGCATTAAATCTCCACCCCAAAAACGAAATTCCGCATTGGCATCTTGTTGTTGAATTTCCTTCATCAAATTGCTTCCATGCAAATCGCCAGAGGCTTCACCCGCTATAATATAGTATTTCATCTAGTTATGCTTGCTAGCAAAAATAGTAAAATGGTGGTATTAATCTTTATGTATTGTTGATTTAGTAGAAACTAAAAATGAGTTCGCTGTGATTTGATCAATCCCAATATCCAGAAATATAGTTATCTTTAGTATTCAAAATCGTCTACTATGAAATTTAAACCTGCACCGATGGATACCTATGCGAAAATTGCCACTTTGCTAATTTTTGCCCTTCTAATATTCTCTGCTATTGGAGCCTTTGCTATAGATAATTATATGTGGGCAGGAATCATTGGGTTCATTGTCCTTTTGATTACCATTGCTGTTTCTTTTAGCTTAAGACCAACGGATTATGTAATCGATGGAGATAATATCATTATTCACAAGCCATTTGGCAAAAAAACTGTTTTAAGCGATGTCCAACGTTTGGAGGAGGTGAGAGCTACGGGTATTCGGACTTTTGGAGTAGGGGGACTATTTGGATACTTCGGTAGATTCAATGGAGATGATATTTGGTTTGTCACCAATCGTAAAAGAGCTATTAGGGTATCGTCTCATGGTAAGACATACTTGATAAGCCCAAATCTCCCTTCAGAATTTATCCGTAAATTTGAATCAGTCAATTAAACTTTTTATTTAATCCTTATGAGTGACGAGATCATTAATCGTGTGGCCAAAAGCCCTTTGGTTACATTAGATTTAGAATCATTATATCCCAAAAATCAGAGAATCCAATTAGACATTGCAGATTGGTTGCATGAAGGTTTAATTCTACGAGAAAAAGAATTTCGCCAACAATTAAAAGAACATGACTGGACACAGTATAAAGATACCTTTGTAGCCTTACATTGTTCTACGGATGCCATAGTACCAGGCTGGACGTATATATTGATCACTACTTTCTTACAACCGTATGCGAAGATGGTGGTAAAGGGTGATTTGTATATGCTAGATCAAATGTTATACGCAGAGATTATAGAAAAATTAGATGTAACGCCTTATCAAGACCAAAAGGTAATCATAAAAGGTTGTAGTAAAATTAAGGTTCCAGATAATGCTTTTCTACTAATTACGCAAAAGCTGATGCCAGTGGTAAGTTCTTTGATGTTTGGTGAAGCTTGTAGTACAGTACCTTTATATAAAAAATCGAAATCATAAGATTGTATTAATTGTTTATTAACGTTCTTAGTTACTGTATTTGTGGCAGATAATTTGCAGTAGATTGGTTTAGTTTAAAGAGTCAAATGAGGCATTTATAACGTGTAATGTTTATAAATTTAATTTATAGAGTTGTTAGCATTAAATATAAAAAATTTATAATTCATTCATATTAAACAGTATCTTTGTAGTAGAAATAAATAATCAAAAACAAATAATTATGGCAAACGTAGGTAAAAATTTTCCAAATATTACAGTAAACGCTATGGATGAAATGGGGGATACATTTAAAATTAATGTATTTGAAAAAGCGAGAGAAGAGAAGAAAAAAGTTCTTTTATTCTGGTACCCAAAAGACTTCACATTTGTGTGTCCTACAGAAATTCATGCTTTCCAAGAAGCTTTAGAGGAGTTTGAGAAAAGAAATACCATGGTAATTGGAGCATCATGTGATACCGCAGAGGTTCATTTTGCTTGGTTAAATACTGCTAAAGATGATGGAGGAATTCAAGGGGTAACTTTCCCAATTATAGCGGATAGCAATAGAAACCTTTCTAATGCTTTAGGTATCTTAGATTCAACAGAAGGTACTTATGATGAAGAGGCAGATACATTCTTATTAGACGGGGATAGTGTTTCTTATCGTGCAACCTACCTTATCGATGAAGAGGGACGTATATTCCACGAAAGTGTAAATGATATGCCACTAGGACGTAACGTATCAGAATTTTTACGTATGGTAGATGCTTTCACTCATGTTCAGAAAAATGGGGAGGTATGTCCTGCAAACTGGGAAGAAGGTAAAGACGCTATGAAGGCGGATAGAAAAGGTGTTCAAGAATATCTTTCTACACACTAAATCGAACTTTAGTGCGAGTGAATTAATATAGAAGCCGTGCGCATTTTGCGGCGGCTTTTTTGTGAAACATTAAAAACAAAAGCAATGAAAGAATTAGATCAAGATAATTTACAAGAAGTAATAAGTGAAAATCCAAACGTATTTGTTCAATATGGAGCAGGATGGTGTGGAAATTGCAAAATCATGAAACCAAAATTCAAAAAGTTTGCAAGAGATACTGAAGGAGCAGCGTTTTATTATGTAGATGCTGAGAAGTTTCCAGAATCTAGAAAATTAGCAGAGGTAAATAATCTACCAACTTTTGCATTCTTCAAAAATGGAGAGATTCAAAATCAAGTTCAAACTAACAAAGCCGATGTGCTTAAAACTTTTATAGATGAGGCTGCCATTGATTAAACATATTACCACTTTTATAGAAGAAAATGATCAAGATTTTGTGTTGGAAACGATTGAAACGCTTGAGAATTTGATTGAAAGTGATAACGTAAAAGACGAAGAACTAGATGTAATTGGTGAATTATTATCTAACTTTTATGGAGCCATAGAAGTAGATAAAGCCATCAAAGAAGGTAAGTCTCAAAGAGATGCACTCAATGAATTTATGGGGAGAGTAACTGGAAGTATAGATAAGTAAATTTTATTGATCAATATAATTTACTTCAGAATATAATCACCTGATAGGATTGAAAATAAAATGCCCACGCTTATTTAATAAGCGCTGGCATTTTTCATTGTAGTATTAAATATTATTTTCTAAACCACGCCATCCATAATTTCTTGTACGATTTCTGGATTCAATAGGGTAGAAGTATCTCCTAAATTAGAAGTATCGTTAGAAGCAATTTTACGCAATATTCTACGCATAATTTTACCACTTCTCGTTTTTGGTAAACTACTTGTAAACTGAATTTTATCTAATTTAGCAATCGGTCCAATTCTATCGGTAATCAATTGATTAATCTCTTTTCTCACATTGTCTTTGATACGGTCTTCTCCTTCATCTTTCAATGTGATAAAGCCATAAAGCGCATTTCCTTTAATGTCATGTGGGAAACCAACAATCGCAGATTCTGATACCGCTGGATGCTCGTTAATAGCATCTTCTATCGGAGCAGTTCCTAGGTTATGGCCAGATACAATTACCACATCGTCAACTCGCCCTGTAATACGGTAATATCCTACCTCATCACGCAATGCGCCGTCGCCAGTGAAATATTTATTTTTAAATGCAGAGAAATAAGTATTCTTGTATCTTTCATGATCACCATACACGGTTCTTGCCATTCCTGGCCATGGATATTGAATACATAATCTACCATCCACTTGATTACCATCTATTTCCCCACCTTCTGCATCCATCAATACAGGTTGTATGCCAGGTAGGGGTAGGGTTGCATAAGTGGGTTTAGTTGGGGTCACAAACGGAATAGGCGCAATCATAATACCTCCAGTTTCTGTTTGCCACCAAGTATCAACAATAGGGGATTTTTTCTTACCAATATGGTCATTATACCAGTGCCAAGCCTCCTCATTAATGGGTTCTCCTACAGAACCTAAAACTTTAAGGCTACTTAAATCATATTTTTCTACAAATTTAATGTCCTGTTTAGCCAAAGCACGAATCGCTGTAGGAGCTGTATAGAATTGATTAACTTTGTGATTTTCTACAATTTCCCAAAATCTACCAGAATCTGGATAAGAAGGAATACCCTCAAACATCAACGTTGTAGCACCATTCGCTAATGGTCCATAAATTATGTAGGAGTGACCAGTAATCCACCCGATGTCTGCGGTACACCAATACACATCATCTTCTTTGTACTGGAATACATTTTTAAAAGTAAAGGCTGTGTAAACCATATAGCCTGCCGTGGTATGTACCATCCCTTTAGGTTTTCCTGTAGACCCAGAGGTGTATAAAATAAATAAGGGGTCTTCTGCATCCATAGTTTCTGGCTCACATTGGTTAGAGGCATTCATTAATTCCTCGTGCAGCCATTTATCTCTACCCTCTACCCATTCCACTTTGTCATGAATACGTTTGGCTACTAGGCAAGTTTCTATACTCGGGGTATCGTTTAAAGCCTCATCCACAATTTTCTTTAAATCAATGGTTTTATTTCCGCGATAAGAACCATCTGAGGTCACAATTAATTTACAATCAGAATCGTTGATGCGGGATGCTAAAGCTTTAGAAGAAAACCCAGCGAAAACCACCGAATGAATGGCACCAATTCTAGCACAAGCCAAGACAGTATAGGCTAATTCTGGTATCATTGGTAAATATACACAGACCTTATCTCCTTTTTTAATACCATTATTTTTGAGCACGTTGGCCATGCGATTTACATGAACATGCAAATCTTTATAAGAAATATGTTTTGCTTTTTCTTTTGGGTCATTGGGTTCAAAGATAATAGCTGTTTTATCCCCGCGTTTATCTAAATGTCTGTCTATACAGTTTTCTGTAATATTTAATTTGGCATTTTTAAACCACTCAACCTTAGACTCTTCTTTATTCCATTCTAACACCTTGTCCCATTTCTTTCTCCAGTAGAAATTATTTGCTGCAATAGTACTCCAGAATTCCTCTGGGTCTGCTTTAGAAATTCTATAAACATCAATGTACTTAGCCAGAGAGTCTATGTTATAATAACTATCTGCTAAGACTTTTAAAGAACTTGCTATTTCCTTGTTTCCTTTTCTAAAAGCTCCAACTTTCTCTGTTCTAAATTGCTCTATTAAATCATCTAATACCGTTGGGTCTTCTATGGTGGACGGCATATTATATTCTTTGCCATCTAGCATGGCACGCATCGTACGACGTAGGATTTTACCAGAACGTGTTTTTGGTAAACGTTTTACGACAGAAATAGTCTTTAATACTGCAACAGCACCTACTTGTTCTCTTATCATTTGAACAATTTCTGTCTGTAATTTATATCGCTCATAATGCTCTTCACCCATTTTCAGCACGATGAGCGCATGCGGTACTTGTCCTCTTAATTCGTCCTCAATTCCGACTACCGCACATTCTGCCACCGCTGGGTGCATAGCTACAACTTCTTCCATAGAAGCAGTAGAAAGCCTATGCCCAGAGACATTAATTACATCATCTACGCGGCCTGTAATAAATACATACCCATCTTCGTCCATATAACCACCATCCCCAGAGAAATAATATCCAGGAAAACGTTGCAGGTAACCAGCCTTATAGCGTTCATTATTTTGCCAAAGGGTTGGCATAAAACCAGGAGGCATAGGTAGCTTCATGGCTACATAACCTTCTTCATTAGGCTTGGCTGGATAACCATCTTCTGTTAAAATTTGTACTTGGTAGCCAGGCACAGGTTTCCCTACAGACCCAACTTTGGTTTCTAACGGTTCTAGCCCCATGAAGTTTGCCACGATAGCCCATCCAGATTCTGTTTGCCACCAATGATCAATTACAGGAATTTGTAACATCTCTTTGGTCCAATTATAAGTAGCTTCGTTCAATCTTTCCCCTGCAAAGAATTGATACCTCAAACTAGAGAGGTCATGTTGTTTAATAAATTTCCCTTCTGGATCTTCTCTCTTAATCGCTCGGAAAGCTGTAGGAGCCGTGAACATGGCATTTACTTTATGCTGTTCTATCACACGCCAAAACGCAGATGCATCAGGCGTTTTTATCGGTTTACCTTCAAATAATACCGTAGCATTCCGGTTAATCATCGGTGCATAGCAAATATAGGAGTGTCCTACCACCCAACCTACATCAGAAGCCGCCCACCATACTTCTCCCTCCTCTATACCATAGATATTTTTCATAGAGAATTTAAGTGCCGTAGCATAGCCTCCCGTATCGCGTAAAACTCCCTTAGGTTTTCCTGTAGTACCAGAAGTATATAAGAAATACGAAGGGTGGTCAGAAGCTACAGGTACATATGTTGCAGGTTCTACATCCTTAATTAATTCCTCATAATCGATGTCATAATCTTTCTCAGGTTTGTCTGCACCCAATTCCCGATTATATACAATTACTTTGTCTGGTTTGTGGCTAGATTGCTCTATGGCACTATCTACCATAGGCTTATAGGGAATAATTCTATCGATTTCTATTCCAGAAGTAGCAGTAATCAATACTTTAGGTTTAGCATCCTCTATCCTCACAGCCAATTCATGCGGTGCAAACCCACCAAAAACGACCGAATGTATAGCGCCAATGCGTACACAGGCAAGCATAGAAAATATCGCATGCGGTATCATTGGCATATAAATAACCACAGTATCTCCTTTTTCTACCCCTAATTTCTTTAAACCACCTGCAATTTTCTCCACATTCTCTTTCATCTCGTTATAGGAATAAGAGATATTCCAATGGCGCACGGCAGAGTCATATATCAGGGCAGTGTCTTCTCCATATCCATCTTCTATGTGTTTGTCTATACACAAGTAAGACAAGTTAGTTTCCCCATCAGGAAACCAATGATAGATACCTTCTTCATCTTGCTCTAAAGCAACTTTTGGTTCTTTAAACCATTTTAAGTGTTTAGCTTGTTTTAGCCAAAACTCTTCTGGATTCTTTAAACTTTCGTCATATAGATTTTGATATTTCATGGAATATGGTTTTGAAGTTATTAATTTAAAAAAAATTAATTAATTATTTAAACTGAAAGGATATTTTCTAAAGATTTTAGTACTTTTTTAATTGAAAATGGTTTGGTTATATAATCATTAGCTCCTAGTTGAATTCCTTTTTCTATATCGCTAGGTTTATTTTTGGCACTCAAGAAAATCAATTTGGTATGGACTAAATTTTTATTTGTTTTTAATTTTTCAAAAGTTTCATAACCATCCATATCAGGCATCATCACATCCATAAACACCAAATCGGGTGTTTCTCTGTTCGCAATTTCCAATGCTTCGCCACCGTTTCTAGCTATAAAAACTTGATACCCCTTTTTTTGTAAGGCATATTCTAATGTCATGACTATATTTGGCTCATCGTCTACTATTAAGACCCTTCTTTTCTTCATCTATTCGTTGTTTGGAATTTGTATGATAAATTTAGCACCTTGACCTTCATTATTCATGGCTTTTATGCTGCCTTGGTGCATTGCTATAATTTGCTTGCTTATGGCTAAACCAAACCCACTCCCAGAGGGTTTGATAAAATTTTGATTTTTGGATTGGTAAAACTTTTCAAAAATATGAGGTAAATCTTCCTTTCTTATACCTGCTCCATTATCTTGAATGGTAATGGTTATTATATGTTTTTGCCGTTTTAGATTAATCTCAATTTTCCCATGTTGCTCTGGCGTATATTTAAGTGCATTGCCCAAAACATTGGTTAGCACTTGTATCATTTTATCTTTATCTAATAAAACTTTATTTTTCACCTCACTTTTGAAGATGATGTTTACGTTATTTTTAATGGCTAAGGGGTGTACAATATGAATAGCTTCATCGATGATTTGGTTTAAATCATATCTTCTAAGGTCTAGCATTTCTCTTCCAGAGGCCAATTTTTCTAGATTTAGTATGTTATTAATCAGTTTACTCAGTCTTTCCGTGTCATTTTCTATATTCTTTAAGAACTTTTGCCTTATTGATGTCGGCATATCCTCGTCTTGTAGCACCTCACTGGCTGCTTTGATAGCAGTTAAAGGTGTTTTGAGTTCATGTGCCACGGTATCTAAAAAGCTATCTTTTTGTTTGTCTATGTCTATTAATTCTTGATTAGCATTTTTAAGTTGCTCCGTTAATTTAGTCAACTTTCTAGATTGAATCGTGAGTTGCTTATTAGCAAACCTTGCCTCTTTATTATCTTCTAGAATATTCAATACCTCGGGCAAAGTCACAGGTTTTTCTTTAGCAACAGAAGAAATTAATATTCTAGCAGAGGCAGACCCAATGGTACCCGTGAGGAGTTTTTCAGAAAAATTAATAAACCTAGCATCCGCCAACTTTTCTTGATTAGAAATATTGTACTTTCTTTTAAAAATCCGAATGGCTCTATTTCCTCTTTCTTCACCTAAGAATCGGAATAATATCTCTTGAATATCTTGGTAATAAGCTTCTCCTTTCCATACAAAAGCATTTTCTTGTAATCCTGAAACCTCTACTGCATTCACAAACATTTCTCCATAGTTTCGTTCTCTATAATGTCCTTTAAAAGAAACAGATATGATTAAATAAATCATTGTATTCGCCATCAAAGACCAACAAAAAGCATGATTGATTGGGGTTAAATAATCTACCCCAAACAAGGCATAAGGACGTAACGCTGTAATCCCAAAATATCCGTTTTCTATAATATTAGCATTATTATAAACAGCACTATAGGTGAAGGGAATGAGTAACGTCACACATACGACAGCAAATCCACTTGGAATACTCAATTTAGCAGCTAAGGCAGAGCCTCTGCTCCAGTATAATCCTATAAAAAAGGAGGGTGCTAATTGAGATATGATCACAAAAGAAACCAGGCCTATAAAGATTAAGGGTAATTCCTTCTGCCAACTAATGTATAATAAATATGCAAAGAAAATTAGTAGAATGATGGTGACTCTTCTGATTAGTTTAATAGACTTTTCATTTTCTACAGAAAACCTTTTGGCAAAAATATCTAAATATCCATAGGGGATAATCACATTATTACTCAACATTGTAGCGAGTGCAATAGAAGATACTACCACCATAGAAATCACTGCAGAGAAGCCGCCAAGAAAAACCAAAGTGGCTACAAAATTATGACCATGCTTGAGAGGGATTAGCAGACTATAATAATCATGATTTAGACTTTCTCCTATTAGGATAATGCCTGCCCAAGCAATAAATAAAACAAATAAATTAAAGATTAATAAATACAATGGAAAAGCCCAAATGGCTGTTTTCATCTGAAATCTCCCTACATATTCTACTACACCCATTTGAAATTGACGTGGCAATAAAAACATCACTAAGAAGGAAATAGCAATTCCAAACATCCAGTTTAAACCACCTTCTAAATTCATACTTGTTACTATGAGTTCTGGGTGGCTGTCATAAATCTGACTATATAAATCCTGTGTTCCGTCAAAAAGGTAAAAAACCACATATAATCCAAAGGCTACAAAGAAGGTGAGTTTTAACACAGATTCTACGGCTACAGAAAATACAATACCTGTTTTTCTATTACTGGCATCAGAGGAACGTGTGCCAAAAAATGAAGCAAATAATGCTAAAATACAAGTGATATAAAAGGTAAAATCCAGCCATAGGTATTGATGCGTAAATTCCTCACCAACCAAAATTTGAAATGACTCTGAGACCGCTTTTATCTGTAACGAGAGATAAGGAACAATTGCAATAAGGCAAATAAACGTCACGATGGCACCCAACATTCTGCTATTTCCATAACGTAAGGATATAAAATCTGCCATGCTAGAGATGTTATGTGTTTTGGTGAGATAAATAATTTTTTTGGTTAAAACTATCCATAAGGGTAGCGCAATCACAGGGCCTAAATAGATAGGTAAGAATTCATATTGATGTTCCACAGCAAGGCCAATGCTCCCATAATACGTCCAAGCAGTACAATAGACAGCCAAGGACAAGGTATAAACCAAAGGATGGTTTACCCACTTGGATTTTTTATTTCTCTCTGCCCAAAAGGCTATAAAAAATATTCCAGCCAAGTAACTAATTATGACAATGATGAGTATAAATTTATTCAAAATATTTGTTCAGAATGAGGTAACTTATTAGGATGGATAAGAGCCAAACAGAAAATATATAAAAGTATAAAATTGGAAAACCTAGCATGTGTCCTTCATGATTAAAGATAAAAATCACAGGAAAATTGAGTAATACCCATAAAAAGATGGATAACATAACCAATTTTTGTTCGTGTCTCTTCTTCATGGTAGAACTTCTAATGTCTATTAAATTGAGCGAATAATTTTTGTTAAAAAAGCCTCTACAGAATGATTGTCAGTAGAGGCTCGTGTTCTTTAATCAACATGAATTAATGTGTAGCCTCGCCAGCACCACTTGGGATACGTATGCTCTCTACCAACTCTTGAACTTCTTGTGGGGGTGGGGGTGTGAATCTAGACACCACAAAAGCCACTAGAAAATTTACAATCATACCTATAAATCCAATACCTTCTGGGGATATCCCTAGCCACCAATCTTCTGGTGAATTAGAGCCTAAATATGGTTCTAGCCCCCAAATTGCACTTAATTTAAACTTCAATACATAAAAAGTAGTGAATAGTAAACCTGCAATCAATCCTGAAATAGCCCCTTCTTTATTCATTCTTTTAGAAAAGATTCCCATGGTAAGTGCTGGGAAGAAGCTTGCCGCCGCATATCCAAATGCTATGGCAACCACGGAGGCCACAAAGCCAGGTGGATTAATCCCGAAGTATCCTGCGATACATACTGCAACAAAAGCTGCTAATCTCGCATAAATTAATTCTTGTTTATCGGTAATATTTGGCATAAAGGTTTTACGTAATAAATCGTGAGAGATAGAAGATGATATCACAAGTAATAAGCCTGCGGCAGTGGACAGCGCAGCAGCTAAGCCACCTGCGGCTACCAGGGCAATTACCCATGCTGGTAAATTAGCAATTTCTGGATTGGCCAAAACCATAATATCTCTATCTACATACAACTCATTAGGCGTATCATTGGCATTCACAATAAGCCTTTCTCCATTTTCTCCTCTGGCGGTGGCGTCAAATACTGGTTTGCCATCAAAAGCGTCTCCTGGCAGATATTGTACTTTACCATCGCTGTTCTTGTCAGCCCATCCAATCAGTCCCGTATTTTCCCATTTTTTAAACCATTCTGGCATTTCTGCATAGGAAGTTTCACTCACGGTATCTATTAAGTTTTGTCTGGCAAATACTGCAATTGCTGGCGCTGTGGTGTATAATATTGCAATAAATAGCAAAGCATATAATCCAGATTTACGAGCGTCTTTTACGCGTTTCACTGTGAAGAACCTCACAATTACGTGTGGTAACCCTGCAGTTCCTAGCATCAAAGCCGCCGTGATGGAAAACACATCTAAAGTTGATTTTGTGCCACTGGTATATTCATGAAAACCAAGATCTACCAAGGTTTTGTCTAATTTGTCTAGTAGATACATATTGTTGTCATCTGTTAGTGTGCCCCCCATACCCAATTGTGGAATAGGATTTCCCGTCATTTGGAATGAGATGAAAAAAGCCGGTACCATAAAGGCAAAAATCAATACACAGAATTGTGCCACTTGGGTATACGTAATCCCCTTCATTCCACCAAGTACCGCATAGAAAAGTACGATGATCATTCCAATAATAACTCCCCATTCAATAGACACATGCAAGAAGTGAGAAAACACAACACCTACACCACGCATTTGCCCAGCTACGTAGGTGAAAGACACAATAAGGGCAGCGACTACAGCCACAATTCTAGCTGTTTTAGAGTAATATCTATCCCCAAAGAAATCAGGCACCGTGAATTTTCCAAATTTCCGCAAATAAGGTGCGAGCATTAAGGTAAGCATCACATAACCTCCTGTCCATCCCATGAGAAAGACAGAGCCGTCATAACCCATAAAGGAGATTAATCCTGCCATGGATATAAAAGAGGCTGCAGACATCCAGTCCGCTGCAGTAGCCATCCCGTTAGCGAGTGGAGATACGCCACCCCCTGCAACATAAAATTCTTTGGTAGATCCAGCACGTGCCCAAATGGCAATCCCGATATATACCGAAAACGTGGCGACTACAAGTATAATGGTCCAAGTAAAAACTGACATAATATTTTATTTTTTTAATTAAGGAATAGGATGAATTAATCTTTGTCTAAACTGTATTTGCGATCTAGTTTGTTCATCAGGTAGATGTAGACAGCTATCAAAATGATGAAACAGTAGATTGAGCCTTGTTGCGCAAACCAGAAACCTAGCTTGAAACCACCGATTTTAATTTCATTTAAAGGTTCTACGAGTAGTATTCCAAAGCCAAAGGAAACGATGAACCAGATAGACATTAGGATCACCAGATATTTAATGTTCTCTCTCCAGTAGGCGGTATGTTCTTTGCTTGCCATAATATTATATTTTAGGGTTTTAGTATTTTTAAAAAGTAAAAGGTTTTATGGTTTTAGAGATAAATCATCGCTTGTAGATTGACAAACCCATTATCTGTATCCCCGAATTTTGTTTTATCATATTCTAAAGTAAACTTCGCGTGGTGTCCGCTCATATAAGCATTCATCCCCACTTTTAACTCCGATTTATCATCTTCTGTAGCATCAAAAGTTTGATGACTATAGGCGACATACGGTTGAAGCTTTAAATGGGTGTTATTGCCAGACAATAGATAGCCCACATGACCATACATCATGTTTCCAGTTCCATAAGGACCTAACAGAAAATTCTCTCCATAATTATTATTCTGATATACGCAATAGGCGGTAATTGCATCTCCTTTAGCACTTATAGGAGCATCATAAAAAGCATCTACTGCAAATATGCTAACATCTTCACCTTCTAAGTTTCCGTTGGTGTTTGTACGCACTGTTCCTTTGGGGTGAGAGAAAAATCCAGCCCCTATATTAAATACTTTCTTGCCGCCTAAATAACTTCCCACACGAAAGGGTAAGAAATCACTCTCTTTGTCTAAAAACGCATATTGGAAATAGCCAGAAAACGTCTTTCCAGCTTCATCTCCACCAAGTAATTCTTTTCCTCTATACACAGCAGCGGCGTTCATAGGGTCTCTAGCATCTAACGTAGTAGTCATCGCCTCATTAAATGAAACTTGATATTGAAATTTACTGATAGATCCTTTGGCAAATAAACCAACATGTCTTGCAAATTGGTCAGATAAACCTAAGGTTGCCCATGAAGGGCGATTGTTATCTAGGGTAAGCATATTCAATGTAGATTGATTACTTAACCTAGAAATCCCATTAAAATAATGTAACCCCATCCCTAAAGTAAAGGCTGGAACGAAATTATATTGTGCCCAAGCATCATGCATAAAAATTTGAGAACCTTCTCCTTTTCCAGTTGGACTCATGGAATTGGCACCAAGGCTATTTACTCCAAAATGAGTAAGTATCATAAATTTTGGTGTGATTTGAGAAAACATTAAAACTCTGGCGCGCCTCAATTGCATGGTCATGGCCTCAATACCTTCAGAGGCTTCTGTGTTATAATTTACTTGGCCTTGTACCCAACTGATGGTTCGCAGGTATTTACTACCATCTTCATTGAATTTAATTTTGAAGCCTCCAGTGTAATCAGGAGAACCTTGTGCTTGTACAGGAATAAATAAGCCAATAAACAGTATTAAGAATAATGTACATATAGTTCTCATAAAGTAAGTATTTTGCAGATAACGAATTTGTTATTTGTTGTTATCGTAATACTAACTTCCGAAAAGTTAATTATTCATAAAAATATAGGATAGCTATTTGTTTATTTACTATAGTTAAAGGGATAGCGTGCAATGTTGATGTTTGTAAGTCAGTTACTTAATTCTTTTTAAATCGCTCCCATTTAATCATCATATACTTGTCTCCCAATTCTGTGATGATAATGCCCGCTCCTTTAATATTCGATGGTTTAGCAAAGAATTTAGCCATTTCTTCTGCATTTAAAATTTTATAAGTAGGATGGTAATGTGTGTTTTCTGGACGTTTGATATTATATTTTCTCACCCAATTCATTACACTCACATGGGAAACGCCTAAAAGTCGCTCTATTTCTCTATAGCTTAAACCTTCTAGGTATAATTGTAAAGATTTATTTACATAATAACTATCAATTTGTTTCCCAATTTTATTCACCGTAAAATGATATCCACAATCTTTACATTTGTATCTTTGTCGTTGATTAACGATACCACTTTTAATGGTTCTACTTAATTGGCAATTTGGACAGAAATTCACGGCTATACTTATTTTACATAAATATAGTAATTTAGCATTTAAAATAATAATCTAATATGTTGTAAATTATTTATTTACGATATATTTGTTTAAAACCAACATACCATGCGTTTTTCACAACCACAGACTTTAAAAGATATTGCAACACTTATCGATGCGACCTATATGGGAGATGATGATTTTCCTATTCTTGGGATTAATGAAATTCATAGGGTAGGAAAAGGAGATATCGTGTTTGTAGACCACCCGAAATATTATGACAAGGCATTAAATTCCGCGGCTACCGTGATTTTAATCAATAAAGAAGTGGCCTGTCCTGTAGATAAAGCCTTGCTAATTTCTGAAGACCCCTTTAGAGACTTTGTGAAAATTGGACAACATTTTATGCCTTTTGAGCCAGCAAGAGAAATGATCTCATATGATGCTATAATTGGGAATGAAACGCATATTTCTCCCCAAGTATTCATCGGGCAAGACGTGAATATAGGAAAGAATTGTTATATCCACCCCAATGTAACGATTGGGGATAGGACGGTGATTGGAGATAATGTGGTTATACATTCGGGAACTGTTTTAGGCGGAGATGCCTTTTATTATAAAAAAAGAGCAACAGGGTATGATAAATTAAAATCGGTAGGGAATGTAGTCATTGAAAATGATGTAGAAATTGGTGCTAATTGCACCATAGATAGGGGTGTTACAGCAACAACGCTAATTGGTAAAGGAACCAAACTAGACAATCAAATTCAAATAGGCCATGATACCATAATAGGTGAGCAATGTTTGATTGCTTCTCAAGTTGGTATTGCTGGATGTTGTGTAATTGGAAATGAGGTTACGATATGGGGACAAGCTGGTATTACCAGCGGAGTAAGCATTGGTGATAAGGCAATCATTAGTGCCAAATCAGGTGTTTCTAAATCTTTAGAAGGTGGAAAATTATATATGGGCTCACCTGCAGAAGAAGGGAAATCGGCATACAAGAAATATGTATTATTAAATAGATTGCCAGAGTTATTAAAGAAAAAGTAAATTATTCTAAGGTTACGTCCAGCGTTTCTCTGTCCCAATTATAATTAAAGAACACGCCTAAATAACTAGACCATACACGTAAATCTAATAATTCATAAGGGGTACCATATTTTACAAAAAGATACATATCTGTAGGGGTAATATAATGCTCTCTTTCTGGATATTCGATGCTCACTAGTTGATTCTCTGTGATCTCTGCTGTGATTTCAACAGGCATATAATTATTGAATTGCAGATTGTAAAAAAGACTGCCATCTTCTTTGGCTATAAACATATAATCTCTCCCAAAAGGAATGGTATTAGCCTGGTTGGTTTCCGTAGTTAGGTAGAATTTATATAATTGTACTTCTTTAGCGCCAATTTTTTCTTTGTAAGGAATAAAAATAGGGTTCAAATAAGTATCTCCATCGCCATAGGTAATCTCATATTTGGATTGTACGCCATTCATGATTTTATGTTTGATAGTAAGCAAATTCATTTCGTCTACTGTGGCAGGTCTAGGTACATTAATTAATGAAGTAGAATCAATATATGCATCAAAAGTCATTTCTCCTGCAATTTGGGTAGAGGAGTCTTTAGTAAAAACCAATGCATGTAATTTATCTCCTTCTGGTTTGATTAATATTTCTCCAGCAGTCTTTCGTAATATTCTATCGGCATCTATATTTGCCGCCATCGTTGTAAAGGCTTTGTCAAACCTATAAATCAAATGTGCTTCTTTTAAGATGGAATCATTTATCTGTTCAAAGGTTCTGGTGTCCTTGGGTTGAGCTGTAAGCAATGAAAAAAGAAGGATACCTATAATAGAGCATATATTTTTCATGGTAGGATGGATGTTGAGTAAAACAAGTTTATTTACAAATATTAAACCATTTATGTATTGTCAAATTTAATCAAATTAATTAGTCATTTAATACAAACATCATATCCCATAATAGATTAATACCATGCATATTTTGTAAATTTGAAGTTCAATTTTATGCTATGCAAAATATAAATCCAACGCTTACTAAATCTTGGAGTAGTCTCCAAACGCATTATAATCTAGTAAAAGATTTACACCTGCGGAATTTGTTCTTAGAGAACCCGAGTAGGTTCAATGATTTTCATATTAAATTCGGTGAGATATTATTTGACTATTCTAAAAATAGAATCACTCAAGAAACCATAGATTTATTAATCCAATTAGCAGAAGAATGTGGATTAAAGGCGGCTATTGATGCTATGTTCTCCGGTCAACATATCAATAAAACAGAAAATAGAGCTGTTTTGCATACTGCTCTTCGTAATTTCGGAGAAGATCCTGTAATGGCAGATGGAGAAGATGTGATGCCTAAAGTAAAGGCTGTACGATGTCAAATGAAAGAGTTTTCTGATAAAGTAATTTCTGGCGAACATAGAGGATTTACAGACAAGGAAATCACAGATGTTGTGAATATTGGGATTGGAGGATCAGATCTAGGGCCTGTGATGGTAGTAGAGGCTTTGAAAGCGTACAAAACAAGACTTCATGTACATTTTGTGTCCAATATAGATGGGACGCATATGGCAGAAACACTCAAAAACTTAAATCCAGAAACCACCCTATTCATTATAGCTTCTAAGACATTTACTACGCAAGAAACTATGACCAATGCACATTCTGCGAAATCTTGGTTCTTGGACTCAGAAGCTAGTGAAGCAGACGTTGCAAAACATTTTGTAGCATTATCTACGAATGCATCAGGTGTAAAGGAATTTGGAATTGCGGAAGAAAATATGTTTGAATTCTGGGATTGGGTTGGGGGTCGATACTCCTTATGGAGCGCAATTGGGTTAAGTATTGCTTTGGCCGTAGGTTATGATAATTTTGAGAAGTTATTAAAAGGTGCTTACGAGACAGATAAGCATTTTCAAAAATCTACTTTTGAGGAGAATATTCCTGTATTGATGGCTTTATTAGGCGTATGGTACAACAACTTTTTCGGGGCAGAATCACAAGCCATTTTACCATACGAACAATATTTACATCGCTTTGCTGCCTATTTACAACAAGGCGATATGGAATCTAATGGTAAGTCTATAGATCGAAATGGAGAAAAGGTAACTTACCAAACAGGACCTATCATTTGGGGAGAGCCAGGAACCAATGGTCAACATGCATTCTATCAATTAATTCATCAGGGAACTAAATTAATTCCTGCAGACTTTTTAGCGGGTGCAGAAACCAACAACCCTATGAGTGATCATCATGTGAAGTTATTGGCTAATTTCTTTGCACAGACAGAAGCATTAGCTTTTGGTAAAACCGAAGAAGAATTACTGGCAGAGTTCAAAAATGAAGGTAAATCCCCAAAAGAAATAGATTTCCTATTACCTTTTAAGGTATTCGAAGGAAATCATCCAACCAATTCATTTCTATATCGAAAATTAACGCCTGAGGTTTTAGGTAATTTAATTGCCATGTATGAGCATAAAATATTTGTACAAGGAGTTATCTGGAATATATTCAGTTTTGATCAATGGGGCGTAGAACTTGGTAAACAATTGGCCAAGAAAATTCTTCCAGAATTGAATTCAACTGATGAAATCACCTCTCATGATAGCTCTACCAATGGTCTCATGAATGCTTTTTTAAATATGAGAAATACGAAATAAATTGGTTTGATTTCATTCGGTTTTAAAATGTTAAAATACTTATCTTTATACCATATAAAACAACGACCATGGATTATAGAATAGAAAAAGACACAATCGGAGAAGTTAAAGTACCTGCAGACAAAAAATGGGGTGCACAAACAGAACGTTCTCGCAACAATTTCAAAATAGGACCAGCAGGCTCTATGCCACATGAAATAATAGAAGGTTTTGCATACCTTAAGAAGGCTGCAGCTTATGCCAACTGTGAATTAGGCGTACTTTCTGAAGAGAAAAGAGATTTAATTGCACAGGTATGTGAAGAGATTTTAGAAGGAAAATTAGATGATCAATTTCCTTTAGTGATTTGGCAAACAGGTTCTGGTACACAATCAAACATGAATGTGAATGAGGTTGTAGCCAACCGTGCACATGAAATTGCAGGTAAAAAAATTGGAGAAGGAGAAAAAACACTTCAACCTAATGATGATGTAAATAAATCACAATCATCTAACGATACTTTCCCAACAGGAATGCACATTGCTGTCTATAAGAAAGTTGTAGAAACTACAATCCCAGGCGTAGAAAAATTGCGCGATGCACTTAAGAAAAAATCAGAAGAATTTAAAGATGTAGTGAAGATTGGTAGAACTCACTTGATGGATGCTACACCTTTAACTTTAGGACAAGAATTTTCTGGCTATGCCTCACAATTAACGCATGGACTTAAAGCCTTAAACAATACATTAGATCATTTATCAGAATTGGCGTTAGGTGGAACTGCTGTTGGTACAGGATTAAACACACCAGAAGGGTATGATGTAAAGGTGGCAGCATACATTGCAGAATTTACTGGTTTACCTTTCAAAACGGCAGAGAACAAATTTGAAGCTCTAGCAGCACATGATGCGATTGTAGAAACCCATGGGGCATTAAAACAATTAGCTGTTTCTTTAAATAAAATTGCGAATGATATTCGTTTATTGGCCTCTGGACCACGTTCTGGAATTGGTGAAATCATTATCCCTGCCAACGAACCAGGATCTTCTATCATGCCAGGTAAAGTGAATCCAACACAATCAGAGGCATTGACCATGGTTTGTGCACAAGTAATGGGTAACGATGTGGCTATTTCTGTGGGTGGAACTCAAGGACATTATGAGCTAAACGTATTTAAACCCATGATGGCAGCGAATGCTTTAGCTTCTGCAACTTTATTAGGAGATGCTTGCGTTTCATTCACGGAAAACTGTGTGAACGGAATTGAACCAAATTATAAGAGAATAGATGAGTTGGTAAATAATTCATTAATGCTTGTAACGGCACTAAATACACACATTGGTTATTATAAAGCTGCAGAAATAGCTCAGACTGCTCATGAAAATGGAACCACATTAAAAGAGGAAGCGGTAAGACTTGGCTATGTAAGCGAAGAAGACTTTGATAAATGGGTAGACCCTAAAAAAATGGTTTAAGAATATACTTTAAATATAATGTAATCCCTAAATTTTTGTTAAAGTTTAGGGATTTTTATTTTCTCAAAAGTCGATTAGGGATTCAAAATTCCTATCTTCGTTGCAGACTATATATTTTATGGAAAGAAAAGAATGGACTAATCAGGAAATTTTAGATATCTATCATCAACCTTTGATGGATTTGTTATATAAGGCGGCAAGCGTACATAGAGCAAATCACGATCCTAATAAGGTGCAGGTGAGTTCTTTAATTTCTATTAAAACAGGCGGTTGTTCAGAGGATTGTGGTTATTGTCCACAAGCAGCACGTTACCATACAGATGTAGAAGGAAATGAATTACTTTCTGTAAACCAAGTGAAAGCACAGGCGCTTAGAGCCAAAGCAGGAGGGTCATCAAGGGTATGTTTAGGAGCAGCTTGGAGAAACGTAAAAGATGGTAAAGATTTTGATGAGGTGTTGCAGATGGTGCGTGAGATTACAC
>JBPCUN010000072.1:0-11281 GCA_051011115.1 Weeksellaceae bacterium | reverse complement strand
GAGTATAACTCATATATGGTATATAGAAAAGAAAAACATATTTTAGTCGATTGCGATGGCGTCCTCATGAACTGGCAATATGCCTTTGAACTATGGATGGACGAACGTGGTTATAATGTAATTGAAGAATATCGCGACTTGTATGATCAACATACTCGTTATGGTATGACGTATCCCGAGATGCGTTATTGGATTTATGCTTTCAATGCATCAGCAGCAATAGGTTTCCTCCCACCTTTGCGCGATTCAGTTTACTACATTCGTAAACTTCAGATTGAACATGGATTCACATTTAAGTGTATCTCAGCATTGAGTAAAGATAAACATGCTCAAAAACTGAGAACACGAAACATCAAAATGTTGTTCGGTAAAAATACATTTGATGAATTCATCTATCAGGATACTGGTGGTGATAAACAAGAAGATCTAGAACAGTTCCGTGACAGCGGTTTATTCTGGCTCGAAGACAAACCTGCCAATGCTCAACTGGGCAAAGACATGGGTCTTCACAGTATAATGGTTGCTCATGAATTTAATTCTGAGATCGAAGGTATCCCTCGCTTCTGGAAGTGGAAAGATATCTATGAACATATCATCGAAAACCAGTATAACTGATTATGATCGCTAACGAATTACAACTTGCTGTTCAACTAGAACACCGTGTCCGCAACTACCGCAGGAAAACTCAATACGAGTTTAATTGGTCTTGTGATGTCTGTGGCGACTCTGCTCGTAACCAGAGGAAAGCAAGATTTTTCGTTGGTCGTAGAGAAGGAAACCTTGTTTGCCACTGTCACAATTGTGGTTTCTCGGCTTCCTTCTCTAACTATCTTCGGGAGAAACACCCTGATCTTTACAATCACCTTGCGCAGAGCAATATTCTTGATAATGCTCCTAGCACTTTTGATTATGATAAGATTGTAAGACGTAAAGGTGTTTCTCCTGATACTTTAGCAAGATTATTTTATGTAGATAAATTCGATGATGGTAAGATGTGGGCTGATTATCTTACTGATCATAAAATTGTATTTGGTAAATCAGCATTAAAGAAAATGGTTGGAATTTATAAGGAGTATCATGATGCAAGAAAGACATGAACAGTTCATGAAGCGAAGAATGCTTGAAGAAGATAATGGTTTGAAAGAAGGATCGTTGCTTGACGCTGATCTTTCAAAGATCAAGAAGAATTCAAAGTTCATCCACGAATCACCTGACGGTGGTAAAACTGTGAGATCTCGTCCTATGCATGAAGTAAATAGTATTGATTATGCTTTTGATGAAGATCGTATCATCTCAGAAATCAAAGACTATATTGATGGCACATACGATGCGCATTACAGTCAAGGAAAATACCAAGCCACTCAGTTCATCGAAGATGCTGGTCACGGCATGGGTTTCGCTCTTGGCAATGTTCTAAAATATGCTCAGAGATATGGAAAGAAAGATGGCTACAATCGTAAAGATATTCTTAAAGTCATCCACTATGGAATTATAGCTATGGCACTTCATGATCGTAAACATGGCAAAATTGAGTATCCTCTTCCTCATCAAGATTAAAGGAATAAAGTTTGAAAAAAGATAAGTTTTTTGCAGAACACTGGAAACCCCAGACAGGCAAGTATAAATGGACTGGCTGGGACATTGTTCGCAGGGTCGAAGGCAAAAGAGTAATCGATATTGGTTGTGGTAACAATCAATTTAAGGGATACATCCCAGATCTAGTCGGACTTGACCCTTACACAAAAGAATCAGACATCAAAATTCCGATCGAAAACTTCACTTCTCAGAAAAAATGGGAGGTGGCATTGTGTTTTGGCTCTATCAATTTTGATGGACGCGATCTAGTAGAACTTCAGATAAAAAGAGTCACTGATATTTTGACTGATGATGGTGAAATTCATTGGCGACAAAATCCAGGACGTTATGATCACCGAACTATGTTAGAACGTGGTTGGGATTACGAGTTTGAAATGTTTGAATGGTCAGAAGAAATGAATTATGAACTTGCAGGTCAGTTTGGATTTGAAGTGTTGCAGATTGAGACGGACAACGATAGGTTGTACGCACACTGGAAGAAAATAAAGTAATATGACAATCTTAGCGTTACTGGCTGGCACGTTTTATGGGCTTGTCATCGGTATTATACCATCTGCAGGCGCGACAACAGGTCTTGTCGCTATGTTTTCATTCATTTCATACTTTTCACACGACCCATATCTAGGTGTTATCTTTTGCATGGCTGTTGTAGCAGCTTCAACGACTGGTGACACCTATTCTGGCGTGTTATTAGGCATCCCAGGAGCAAATTCAGCGGCTGCAACCATGGTTGACGGCTTTCCATTAGCAAAACAAGGTAAAGCCACCTATGCAATCACTGCTGCGGTGACTACATCCACCGTAAATGGCATTTTATGGGGATTTTTAGTGTTTGCCTTCCTGCCTTTTTACGTTGAACTCGTCATGTATCTTGGTGTTCCTGAATTATGGGGACTTTTGATGCTTGCGATGGCGACTGTTAGCTTTGTCAGCAACAAATATTGGTTCAGATCGATGATCGCTATCGCTTTTGGCTTATTTTTAGGCATGATTGGCGTTGATCCGTACACTAATGCTGATAGATGGACCTTTGGCTGGGGATATTTAGCTGATTCTATACAAATTATGCCTATGGTTGCAGGTTTATACGCTATTCCAGAGTTGGTTGACGGTCTTAAAACAAGAAACTCAACTGCTAAACGTGTAGTCGATGAATTGCAACAAACAAAAGACGGTATTAAAGCAGCTTGGGTGTATAAATGGGACGCTCTAAGAGGCGGTGCTATCGGTGCAATCATTGGTTTTCTTCCTGGACTTGGTGGCGCGATGTGTGATTGGATGGCATACGGTTCTACAGTCGCTGCAAACCCCAATGAAAAGTTTGGCAACGGTAATATCAGAGGTGTTATTGGTCCAGAAGGCGCGAACAATGCACAAAAAGCAACATCAATGATTCCAACAGTTTTGTTTGGTATTCCAGGAGCATCTTTTGCTGCTGTTTTGATGGCGTTATTCATGTCATTGGGGTTTGAACTTGGCACACCTGATCTAGCCTATGACACAAAGTTTTTTGATTCAATGATTTATGGATTTATGTGGGCGACCGTACTGGTCGGATTCATTTGCGTCTTTGCAACAAGATACATAGCAAGAATCACATTAATTCCATATAAATTATACTTCCCTCTCTTACTAGCATTCGTTGTTTGGTCTTGTGTTCAATACACAGGTGGTTGGGAAGATTATGCAATTTTATTTCTATGTTCTTTGATAGGAATTGTTGCAAAACGGTATAAATTCAGTAGACCAGCATTGTTATTAGCTTTCATTCTTAGCGAAAAGATTGAAAAGCAAACGCTGCAGGTCATGAGTTTATATGACTTAAATAGTTTGGTCAATAGACCAATATTCATGGCAATCGTGGTTGCCATTCTCGTGACTGCTGTATGGGGAATCCGTAAGCAGTCAAAAATTGATTATGCATAATTAAGAGGATATTATGAAAAAAATTCTATTGAGTGCACTGGTAGCACTCTTCCCTATGTCAGCAATGGCTGACTACACATTTGTTGTTCCGCAAAAACCAGGAGCGGGAACTTCAACATGGACTGAGATCGTTGTCTCAGAACTACAAAAATATCTAGACGAAAAAATTGTGATCAGTTACAATCCAGGTGCTCGCGACATTCCTGGTTTTAACAAGTTTCACAATGAACTGATGTCAGATGATAAAACAGTTATGGTATCACACGGTGGTAATGGCGTTGCTTTCCTACAGGAAAAAGTCGACTATAACTATGCCGATTATGATTCTATCGGTCTTATGAATCTGAATATTATCGCTGGTAAAAAAGCTGGTGCTGATATGTCTACTGATGTGAAATTTGCTGGCGGTTCAGGCATGGTTCCAGAAGGTCTAGCAATGACTATGCTTATCTGTGGTCCAGATAAAACTGTAGATGAGTATGTTGCATGTTTCAAAGACAATGTAGTATGGGTCAAAGGCATGGGTGGCGGTGATCGCCGACTAGCATTTAAACGTGGCGAACTTAATGGCACACGTGAGAACCCAGCATCATTCAAGAAGCATGTTGGTCCACAAATCGAAGCTGGTACAGCTGAAGTATGGTTCCACCATGGTATTCTACAAGCAGATGGTTCACACGGTGATGACCCGAACTATCCAGGTCTTCAGTTTGAAATTCTATTCGAGCAGAAATATGGTGTAGCACCATCAGGCGATCTGTATGATGCATACAAGCTAGTGAAGTCATTCCGTGACGGTCTTCAAAAAGCTATCTGGGTTCGTAAAGGTAATCCAAACGCAGCTGAACTACGTGCGGCTCTGACTGAAATGGCTAATAATCCAGAATCAGTTGCATATCTACAAAGCAAGGTGGGTTTGTATGAGTGGAAAATCGGCACAGACGGTGATTCTCAGCGTGATACTCTAATGACGTTTATCACACCAGACGCATTGTCAACGCTTGTTGACTTTAACAAACGTGCGTTCGGTCTCAAATCGATTTACAAAGATAACCTTGTAAACTAAAAATTTAAGGGAGGTTTTTAACCTCCCTTTTTTTACAAAATAATTCTTTTTTCTTCAGGCGACATATGATTTGAATTGTATTCATTGCCCCCTTTGTTATATGTAGGAAAAGGACGTGTTTGATCAGGATTTACGCGAACATTCATATGACTTTCCCGATCAATGTAATAACCGACACCTTTATTACCTATGTTATACGGCTTGTCTTTTACAGGATGTCCAACCCCAAGCAATAAATGAATATCTTTTGGGTCAAATTTATTGTTAGATAAGTTTATTTTATCTGAAAAATCAAAACCACCTTGATCAAAACACGCACAAAACCCAGTTCTTAGACCCATATTATTAGCTGCTAATGCTATAGCACCTGCAGCCAATCCGCACTCAACTCCTATATGGTCTTTTGCACCATTTTTAACCATGTCAGGTCTCAGAATAAAAGCAAAAACAAGTGGCGCGTTTGCTTGCGGGTTATGGTAATGACCAGAATTTTTTTGATCAAATGCTTTTTCGTTATATGCTCTTGAAGATAACAATTCAATTTTATGCCTGTTTCTAAAAGTAATGATTTGTATCGAATCTTGATTTTGCTTTGTAGGCATATTATATCCTACGTCAAGCAAATAATTTACAGTATCAATATCGATATCAACATCATAATCCCAATTTCTTTGACAGCGTTGAGATTGTTTGACGTTTTCTAGAAAATTTTCATTACTACCTACATAATTAGGCATTTTTCAAGTCTCTTATCTTTTTATCTTCTTTAGCCCAAAATTGATTTTGCCAATATCTTAAAGGGTGTTCAAATTTATTTAATTTCAAATAATCAGAAAGTTCGTTATACCATGGAATATCTTTTTTGATTAAATCATCAAAATGTAATATAAATGTATTGTCATAAGAGTCGGCAACATATTCTGCTTCTTCTAAAAAATCATCTACAGTTTCATCTATTAATTTATCTATTTCAGATTCACTTAAAATTTCTTCTCCATTATATCTCATTAAAATAGATTCTTCTTTTACAACCTT
Organism: Weeksellaceae bacterium; assembly: GCA_051011115.1. Taxonomy (GTDB): domain Bacteria; phylum Bacteroidota; class Bacteroidia; order Flavobacteriales; family Weeksellaceae; genus Profundicola. The sequence goes on along the minus strand of JBPCUN010000072.1, from coordinate 5,658 downwards.
ATGCCTTTTTTTAACTTCAGATCTAAAACTTGAATTTTTGATATCTATTAAAACTGATTTATCATAGTAATCTGAAGCATAAGTTAATTCTGAACGCCAGTCTCTTTCAAGAAAATGGTGATGACCTTTAGATTTAGCAGCTATGCGCAAATGATCAGGCAAAGTAATACACATATCAAAATTTTGTCTATATGATAGCTTTTTATTTTCAGTGCTCATATACATAGCACCTTCTGATCTACCTAATGTAGCTTCAGGGAAAGTAGTAAACCAACCATCATGCGCGTTGATAAAATTAATTAATGCCGATCCATAAGATCCGCGAAAATACATTACAGGAACAACTTGTTTTTTAAAGTCCATAATTTTGTTTAGAACTTTCGCGAACTAAATCAACTGTCAAACAATGCAAACCGCCATCCCAAAATCTACGATGTCTAAATGGTATGTGCAAAAATTCCATGTCGATTTTTTCTAGATGTTTTTCTAATTCAGCGTTTCTTACAGAACCTGCTACAAGTCTAGGATTAATTGTCAACATATTCACTTCAAAAACAGTTTCAGTGAAATACCCTACCCAGTCATCGAGCCACGTTTGAACTAAATCAAACATAGCAGGGTTTTCGTGCATGTCATCACTCCACCACGCTTTGCCATGACCAAAGTTTTTATTATGTTCCCACTTTTTAAATTCTGGTTTTTTCCAAGTTTCAGTATAGAAAATTTCCCAGTTTGGTAATGTATCGTTGTAGAGATTTATAGTTTCGTCAGCAATAGAAATAACGTGTCCTGGTTTTACAGGCGAAAACATGCCATCAGAATGACCACCTTCTTTACAATGAATCTGTTTCCAATCTGGAAAAGTTTTTTCCATGAAATCAGTAATGTCAGGTTGATCAAGTTCATCAATAATAACAGCATCGCCAAATCTAGTTAGGTAAGGTGCATCAAAATGACGATCACTCATAATTGCATGATCAAAATCAATGACTTCAAGTGTTTTAAGGAACGTGTGTTTTGTATTGAAAGTGTGTAAAAGTTTATCACCCATAACAATCATCCAATCACGAGGAGTGAGTGATGGTTTAAAAACACCAACTTTATTTAGAATTTGTTTCCAACTTTTATCGCCATTAGTTTGATCTTCTAAAAAATCGATGCTTTGATGAAAAGTATCTTTTATAAAAACAGGATTGTGAGCTCTTACAACTTCCACACCTTGCTTTTCAAGTACGTTTTTGAAATTTTCAAGATCTTCGTTTGTTTCGTTTACGATTCTGTTCATAGAATCACGGAGTTTTACATCTCTAATAGACGAGAAGTAATTGTCTGGAACACTCGTTCCAAGCATACAAGTTTTTAAAGGATCCCATCCGTTCCAAGAATTTGGTATAATTTTACTCATCAGGATAATCTCTATATAAAAAGTGTTGAATAGTTTCGACATCGACAAGCTGATTAAATGCTACATGCTTTTCATCAGTATCATCATTGTAAAGAACTTTGTCCATTGCCTGATCAAGTGCTCCGAGTGTACGAAATTCCATATCGATACGAAACTCTGGCATATCCATTGAGCGGAATCCGAGTTTCATGCGAGTGATGCGATATGAGTACATTGTATCTAATGTGTCTAGAAACTTTGACATTTTTATCACAAAATCTTTAGGGTCTACGTCTTCTTTTACATCTGCATAGATAGTGTAAATATTCATAATAAATCTTTCTAAAAACTAAATTGTTCGTGCCAGTATCTTTCAGGATGCTCAAATGGTTTTACTTCAAGATATTCGCAAAGCGGATAATACCATTCCATTGATTCTGAAATTAATTTATCAAAATGAATCAAGTGCGCATTATCAAACCTTGCAGCAACTTCTTCAGCTGACTCAAATCTTTTTTCGAATTTTTTTTCTAATATTTTATTTAAGGTGAAATTATCAGGTTCGAAGTCGAGTTTCGCAAGTTCTGTTTTCAATACACCATTAGCTAATGTATCGTGAGATCGTAAAGAACAATGTTCGATAAAACTTGAGTTTCTGACATCGATCATTACAACTTTATCGAAAAACTCCGAAGAATATGAACTTTTGAAAATGTTTTCTTCACCAGTTGCAGTAAAGTTCATGTGATCGTTGCACATTCTAGCAGCGATCCGCTGGTCGTCATCGATATCAAATGTTTCTGCTTCTTTTTCTGGATCATCAAAATGACACAAAGTACCATAGTGCGTGTAGAAACATCCACCTTCTGCTCTACCCTTACCAGGACGAGCGAAAGTAGTATGAAAGCCACGATGTGCATTGATAAGATTTATGACAGCAGATCCGTATGATCCTGAGTAATAACAAACAGGAACGACTTGGCTTTTAGGATTTCTCATAGATTATTCCAGTAGTATTTTGGATCTTCAAGCATCGCGATGCCAAGGTATTTACAAAGGTCTTCATACCACGCGGATATATCGTCAATAGTCGAAAATTTTATTTGGAAAATATCGTTGTTGGCTCGACAGAGTTTGCGATTATTTGTAACGATAGAATATATTTGTTTGCGCGCTTCTTCTTTGAGACTGTCCATATCATCGGGATATGATTCGTATCCTGCCACATTACAGAGTACTTTTTTGTCTCGTAGCATAACCGCAGACTCGTACGTGTCAGAGTCATCAATAGAAACGATGACCATTTTTCGGAAAAACAGATTGGCTTTGATCGTTTCAGCGAATCCATCACAATATGAACTGTGCGGAACCAGTTTGGCAGCAATCCGCTTTCGCGTGTGGCATCTTTTCTTGAGCCGATCGTCTAGGTAGACAGTCTTGACTTCTGGCAGATACCACGCTCCACCTTCTACACGACCATTCAGTTTATCAGGCAGTGTCGTAAAAAACTCATCGTGCAGATTAATAAAGTTTATCAGCTTAGAACCATAAGTTCCGACTTCATAAACCACAGGAACAATGTTATCCTCGGTATAATAATCGCCGACGTGCCGATCCTTCTGACTTTTCTTCCCAAACACCGTATCGGTAATTTTTACAGGTAGAGGACTCGGCATATAATTCAGCTCCATTATTCAAATGAAATTCCGCCACACGCTCTGATTTCGGTGAGAAAGTCACGACATCATATCCAGTGGTCATTCGCATAGTATTTAACAACTCGGCTCCAGCCCCAGATGCAAAACTATTCAAGGAAAAAGGTACACAATATTTCCCACCCTCTGGAAGATTATTCAAAGTCTCCCAATCACTAGGAACAACGTCTACCAGTTTATATCGAACCATAGCTGCCATCTGCGTTTTCGTATCATCAAAAAACAACACACCGATATGCCCACCTTTGATCGCGCGACCATAATGTACCTTATCATTCACAAGCAGGTGTTCAGTGTAACCTGCCTCTTCTCGAACTGTGGAAAATTTATAGTCCATGCTTGCTCCAATCCTTTTCTGGGATATAGTGACGTAATACCATTTCGACTGCATAGTGCAACTCGTTATAGTATTCCTCATCTGCAGGGTGTATCCACAATGGACCACCGTTCAACTCATCGAAAAGATCAGGCTTGTCCCTTGGTTTGTCGGCTTTGCTCGCTGAAGCGAGTGTCTGAGACAAATCCTTGTAGAGTGTGCCTAGTATATCCCTGATCGCTTTCTCTTCAGTAATATAAGCAATCTCTTCCTCGAGATTGTAATTATCGTTATCGCTTTGTGTCATGGTGTTCTTACCTTAGTGTCATACCTTCTGGAAAAAAGTTTTGGGCGAAAAAAAACTTTGGGAAAAAATTTTAGCTTCCGGATCTTACGTCTGCTGTGACCGTGGAGGATATAATCCGAAAATTATACCCCCCCTTCGTTTCAGGAGTGACTATGCAGGGTCCAGAGACGCAGTGATAGCGTTTACACGGTTATACACTGACATGAGAGACTTAGCACCAGTCTTCTCACGTATCTCATCGAATGTGTAGCCTTCAGCTCTCATACGAATGAGTTCCTGGTCTGCAGCAGGCAACTTGGTGATCTCATGCGCAACACTGACTGCATCGATGTCCATAGACTGATAGTTAGACTCAGCTGGAGCCCACTCTTCAGGGGCAGTGTTGTTCATGTGATTCCAGTTCTTAGCAGCTGCTTCCTTGATACGTTTACGCACCCAGAAGAAAGCATATGTCGAGAACTTATTGTTGCGACCATGATCGAAGCGATTCCATGCCTCGACCACACCCATCATGCCCTCTTGATAGAGATCATCATAGGTGCCATAGTGACCACGAAGCCATTTACCAACCAGTGACTTAACGATTGGAACCATTTGGCGACAGGCTTCATTGGCGTTTGTAGGTGTTTCGTTCATCATATATCTCCCTGTGATTTATTATACGGATATTGTATCATATTTTTTGAAAAAAGTAAAGGATTATTTTACAGTATCACCAATTTTTGTTGAAGGTGAAAGGTAGACAACAAGACGATCTTTATCCTGTCTGCGAAGTTTACGCATAGCATCAGCACTACCTTCAGCGATGATCACTTTGTCCTCAACACGGACGAGTTTATAAGATTTAGACTGCATAGAGAACATCCTTCCACATTTCCTCAGCACCATCATAGGTGTCGAAACCTTCCTCATCAGCAAAGTCCATAGTAGAAGAACCCATTACTGTAGAGGCGATACCCTTCTCACGAACGAACTCAGCAAGATCTGAGACGCTTTTAGACCACATACGATCCCCATCCCTAGTAGTCAGAGAAAGACCACCATAGTCAGCACCAAGAAACCATACACCAGTTTGATCATCAATTTTAGCAGCAGTACAAGTCATTATACAGTTTCCTTTACGAACAGTGGCTTCATTGCAGAGAAGATTACATTAAAGGCATTAACCTCTGATTCCCATAATTCAAAGAACAGGTCATCATCATCACCAGAGGCAACATGACGATCCCAATGCTCATTCAGGTTTTCCATTGCTTCTAGAACACGGTTCTTGCCTAGAACAAAAACAGCTTCATCATAAGAAATATTCATCTGGTAGAAAGAAGGGATACGAAACATGTAGAATTCTCCGAATTTCATTTGAACTTTTATTATACAACTATTATATCATACTATTACAGATAAGTAAAGAGAAATCGTCATAAAAAACGTAAAAAAGTGAAAAAAAGAGTATAAATGGTGTGAAAAAACAGTTTTGAGACAAAATTTCTGTCGCTGTGTCGTGCGTAAATTAAGACCACAGACTCCACACACCTTAGCAGACCTTTGCACCCCTTCTCTCCTCTCCTCTATACTCCATTTAAAACGAGATAAAAAAGAGATAAAAAAAGGACAATAAATATGCCCTTTTTTATTACTTTATTATGGTATTGCTTATGAAACAACCCTTAATGCGTTTCTACCTTCACCAGTCCAATGAATGAAGAAAGGATTAGCATTACCTAAACCTGCAGTGTCACCGCCATACTGTTTTTCATAAGCTATAACGTCATCATAGGTGAAACGTTTACCGTTGAAATAAGACCATAGTCTTCTATCCCTAGCGGAAATGTTATCACGGTCATTATAGAGTTTACCGTTACGTGTAAGTTGACAGAAATTATCGTTGATAAGAGTAAGCATTGAGATATCATCTACAGCGAACTCAAACACCTGA
>JBPCUN010000071.1:0-16881 GCA_051011115.1 Weeksellaceae bacterium | reverse complement strand
CAGTAACTATAATGGTGGTGATACCGCTGCTGGGTATGGTGGTAGGGATTATGGTGATGCCGTATCAGACATCAATCCAGATGATATAGAAACCGTAACAGTCTTAAAGGGAGGTCCAGCCTCTGCTTTATACGGTTCACGTGCTTCAAATGGTGTGATAATATACACTACAAAAAAAGGTAAAAAAGGTAAATCATCAATCACAGTCAATACAGGTGTTACTTTTGAAAGTCTTGCTCAAATGATTGAGTTACAAGACCAGTATGGTGGTGGAGTTGGTTCTACTTTACCAGTTACCAATATAAATGGCAAAGATTATAATACGGTAAGATATTGGGTAGATGAATCATGGGGTCCTAAATATGATCCTAATTTGATGTATTTACCTTGGAATGCTTTTGATCCAGAAAAACCAGATCAATATATGAAAGAAGTGCCTTGGGTGGCTCCAGAGCATGATGTAGAAGACTTTTTCAAAACAGGTGTTACTTATAACAACGCTGTGTCTTTCACGAAATCGGTAGATAATACAAGTTTTCGTATGTCATTAAATAACAATAAGACGAATGGTGTCTTCCCAAATTCTGAATTAGATAAAACTTCTGTTGGTGTTAATGTAAGCTCTAAAATGACTGATAAGTTAACAGTTAAAGGGGCATTTAATTATGTATATACTAAAGGTTTTAATAGACCAGAACAAGGGTATAGTAGTAACTCAGTAGCTCAGAAATTTTTCCAGTGGGGTCAAAGACAATTAGACTATAATCGATTAAAGGATTATAAGATGGCTAATGGAAGACAAAGAACATGGAATAGAAGTGGTTGGGATGATGCTACTCCTAAGTATTCTGATAATCCATATTGGACAGCATATGAAAATACCTCAGAGGATAAGCGAAATAGATTTTATGGTAATTTTGGCGTAAATTATAACTTTACAGATGAATTATATGCTGTAGGTAATGTTTATGCAGACACTTATAACTTAAAGATAAATTCTCGTGTGGCAGTTGGATCTCAGGCTCAGTCATACTATGATCAAATGATTAGATTGTTTTCTGAGTATAACTATGAAGCAAGATTACATTTTGATAAAGAGTTTGGAGACTTGTCAATTAATTCCTTTGTTGGAGTGAATAGAAGAGAGGCCAGGTATTCTAATCAATACGGGACAACAAATGGAGGTTTAGTAATTCCTAACTTATACAACCTAAGTAATAGTAAAGATTTACAGACATCATCGAATTATGATGAATGGACCAGAGTAAATAGCGTATTTGGATCTGTTTCTTTTGGGTATAGAGATTTCTTATTTCTAGATGGTACTATACGTAGAGATGATTTCTCAACGGTAACAGAAGAATCAGTCTACCCATCAATTACTTCAAGTTTTGTATTTTCTCAGTTAATAGATGCAAATTGGTTATCTTTTGGTAAGTTAAGAGCTGGGTGGTCCAACACTGGAAACGGTACAGATGCTTATAGTTTAAAGACTTACTTTGATACAAGTTTACCTTTCTTATCTGGAACTAGATATACCAATCCAAGTACTAGAAATAATCCTACTTTGAAGCCAGAAAGTATTGAGAATAAAGAAATTGGTTTACAAATGAGTTTCTTAAGAAACCGTTTGGGATTTGATTTAACGTTTTATCAATCAGAAACATCTGATTTATTAACAACAGTAGAAGTTGACCCATCTACAGGATTCACCAAGGAATGGAGAAATGCTGGTAGCATGGAAAACAAAGGAGTTGAAGTTGTATTAAATGGTACACCAGTTAAAACGGCAGACTTTTCTTGGGATTTAACGGTTAATTTTGCCAAAAACAAGAACACATTATTATCCTTATCGGGAGACAATAAAATCTTAAGAGTATCTAATATCCCATTTGGTTTAGCATCGTTAGAAGCTGTAGTTGGAGAAGCTTATGGTCAAATTTATACTACAGATTATACCTATGATGATAATGGAAATAAAGTAGTTAATGCGAGTGGTTATTACGTTCCATCAGAGATGAAGGCTGTAGGGTCTATTTTACCAGACTATAATATGGGACTTAGAACAACATTCAAGTATAAAAATTTAACCTTGTCTGCGTTATTAGATAGACAAAAAGGTGGTAACTATTACTCAATTTCACACATGTGGGGTATGTATTCTGGTATGTTAGAGGAATCAGCTCTTAATGGAAATAGAGAAGGTGGATACATTAATCCTGGAGTAAAAGCGGACGGTACAGCCAATGATGTTGTGTTAGATGCCCAAGCATGGGGTGAATCATATTATGGAACTGTAGGAGCAATGAATGTATTTGATGCAAGTTATTGGAAACTTAGAGATGTTTCTCTATCCTATAACCTACCTTCTTCATTTGTTGGTGATTTCGCTGATATTTCAGTTTCTGCTTTTGCTAGAAACTTATTAACATGGGGATTAGATTGGGATGGAATGGATCCAGAATCATCATCATATTCATCAGGTAACGTTCAAGGGATAGAAGGTGGTTCTTTACCATCAACTAGAACCTATGGTGTTAATCTACAAATTAAATTTTAATACTGACAATCATGAAAAAAAATATTTTAATAGTATTGGCAATCGGTTTTGCACTCTTCAGCACAAGCTGTAGGCAAGATTTTGAAGAAATCAATACAAATCCAAACAAGCCAACTGCGGTACCTACTTATGGTATCTTTAATTCGGCAACCAAAGAATTGGCAGACGCAACAAGAGGAGCCTTTTCATCAGGGAGATTCTTCTTACCGTGGGTACAATATTCTGCTCAAGTAAATTATACTGACGAGGATAGATATAAGTATAGAGAAAATGTTAATCAAAATCTATATCGTGATTATTACTATGTTGCACAAGATTTCAAGACTATCATAGACTTGAACACAGATGAGGCTACAAAAGAATTAGTAGCTGCATATGGTGATAACGATAATCAAGTAGCGGTAGCAAGAATTATGTTATCTTACATTTTTGCTAACTTGGTAGAAACGTATGGTGATGTTCCTTATTATTCATATGGAAATAGTGACGCTGATTTTCAGGCATTACAACCTGATTTAACTTCAACACCATTATTTGCAGATCAAGAAAAAGTTTATGCAGATATATTAAAGGAGTTGAAAGAAGCTTCGGAAATGCTAAATACCAATGAAAAAGTATTTACAAGTGAAGGGGATCAATTGTTTTACTCTGATGCAACGAAATGGAAGAAATTTGCTAATTCTTTAAGATTAAGATATGCCAATCGAGTAAAAGGTATTTTACCAGGAGCAGAAACACATATTTCAGAGGCTATTGCATCTGGTGTTATGGAATCGAATGATGATAATGCTTCACAGAAATATGATACAAGTGATGCGTTAGCTTCACCATTATATAGAGCCTTCGTTGTGGATGCAAGATATGATATAGCAGTAAGTGATACATTCATTGATTTATTAGTAGACAGTGAAGATCCTAGAGTTTTTGAAATGGCGGCTCCAAAAGGCTTAGGGCCAGCTGATTCTTATGACGTGGTGAAGGACTTTAGTTTGTATCAAGGTATGCCATATGCTGTGAGTAATGCTAATACTGGTGATCAGTTCAAGGCTGGAGTTTCAACATTTAGCCATAACATCTTAAAACCTGATTACTCAGAAATGTTTATGGAATATGCAGAAGTAGCATTCTTATTAAGTGAAAATAATGGATGGAGTCAAGATCAGTATATCAAAGGAATTACTGCCTCTATGGAAAGATGGGGAGTTGATCCAGCTGATATTAGTACTTATGTAAGTAAGGTAGATGCTGCTAATAAAGAAAATGTTTTGACACAGAAATACATCGCTTTATTTATGCAACCTAGAGAAGCATGGTCCGAGTATAGAAGAACTGGCTATCCAGAAATCTTTTTGTTACCAGGACAGACTAACGATTATTTAGTTCCTACAACGAAGGGAGAAACTACTTATGTTTTTGAGAGCTCAATAGATGGATTAACAGATGTGCCAAGCAGAGTATTATATCCTGTAAATTTAGCAACGTTAAATAAAGATAATTACTTATCCGCTCAACAGGCAGTAGGTGGAGATAAGATGGACACAAAACTATTCTGGGATGTAAATTAAAAAAACCTTGAATTGATTATAGAAAAGCCACTTTCGAAAGGAAGTGGCTTTTTTTTTGTTTGAGTAAAAAATATTGGCAATAATTATTAGATAATTAGTAAATAATGTCGCTATACAATATAATATTGTAAAAACAATCAAGGCGTGGTCATCTATTGTTGAGATATGTTCAATAAAAGAGTTTATAGTTTATATTTAATTTGTTAATAGTTTGCTAATTTTGCTAAATAAATGTTATATTAGCGTTAACAATATAAAAACTATAATGTATGAGGACGAACATTAAGTTATTTTGTGCTGCAATGCTTTTGGCGGGTACCGTGTTTACATGGGCGCAAGAAAAGAATATTTCAGGACAAGTAACAGACACGAATGGTTTCCCAGTAACAGAGGCATATGTCTATGTAGAGGGAACAGAAAATGGTGTCTACACAGATGCCAATGGTAACTACAGTTTAAGTGTAAACGAAGGAGATACTGTAGCAATAGAATTTATCGGATTTGAAACCAAGACAATTAGTGTCGGGAGTCAGGCCAATTATGATGTGCTTTTAACCAAAGGAGGTGCCATAGACATTGGGTCTACTGTTGTTCAAGGGGTCTTTGGCACAGAGAAATCAAGGGATGCACTAACATCTGCTCAGAAAACTGTGGGTGCAGAGGAGTTGAACGCTGCTGGTAATGCCAATGCTATGGAGGCTTTAAATGGTAAAGTTTCTGGGGTACAGATTTTCCAAACTAATAGTAGTGTAACGAATTCAAACTCTATTCAAATGAGGGGGGCTAGATCCATTACAGGTAATAATAATGCCTTAATTGTAATTGATGGGGCTATTTCTACTGCAACTGTTTTTCAACAGATGCCTGCAGAGATGATAGAATCTGTAAATGTAATTAAGGGTGCTCAAGGGGCTGCACTTTATGGTTCTGATGGAGTAAATGGTGTGATTATAGTCAATACTAAAAAAGGCTCAAAAAGAGGGCTTGACATTAATTACGTAGGTACCTATGATGTACAAGAAGTTACTAAATTTCCAGAGAGACAGTCCAATTATGGACAAGGATGGGATGGTGAAAGATATAATTATGAAAATGGTGCATGGGGACCAGCCTTTAATGGGGAAGATGTTTATTATGGGATACCTTTGTATGATTTAGATGGTAATGGGGTAATCGATGTATATAGTGATAATGATTATGAAGCGGGAATCTTAAAGCCTTACGAAGCTAGAGATAACAATATCAAAGACTTTTTTAAACTGGGGTCAGTTATAAGTAATGATCTTACTTTAAATGTTGGAGAGAGTGATAAGTACGCCATGTTGAATTTATCAAATGTTCAGAGAGATTTCGTAGTGAAGGGTGATGAAGCGGATAGAACTTCGGCCATGTTTAAAGCAGGGATAGAACTTGGGAAGTTTGATATAAAAGGTAGTGTGAATTACATAAATAATACGCAAAATACTACAAATTCAGGGATATATTTTGATTTGCTACAATCTGCGCCAGATGTGCCGATTGGTGATTATGAGCAATATCCTGATAAGGCTTATGCTTGGAATGCCTATTATAATAACCCATACTGGTTTATTAAGCATAATCGTTATACTTCAGAATCACATTATTTCAATTTCACCTCTAGCCTTGGCTATGAAATAACTGACAATATAGATATTAAATATTTAGGAAATTTTCAAGCACGTAACGGTAAGAATTTAAATCATAGAGACGATTGGTCTAATGTTAAAGCTCCAGAATTAACTGCCATATCATCTTTTTTCTACCGAACACAATATAGCTATCAAGATTACTATGGAGATTTAATATTAACTTCAAAACATGCGTTATCGTCAGATTTAAATTTAGACTTAATGCTAGGTCATAATTATCAAGAGAGTGACTATGATATTACGCAAGGAGGAGGGTCTGCTTTATTTATACCTGGGCTTTACACTATTGGAAATGTTACTAAACCAGCGCCGCCAAGTTCCTTAAGCAATGGTACCTATAGTAGAAATTCTAATGCAGTTTTCTTAAATGTCGACTTGGCATACAGCAATTATTTATTTTTGAATGCTACAGCTCGAAACGAATGGACATCTGTTTTGAATAAGGATAACAACAGTTACTTTTATCCATCTGTGGGGGTATCATTTGTGCCGAGTAAAGCATGGGATTTAGGAGAAACATTAAGTTATTTTAAAGTTGCTGCTAACTGGACTAGAGTTGGTAATACAAGTTCTGTATCTTGGTATGATATTAATTCTACAGCATATATTGCGTCAGGGTTTCCCTATGATACTTCAGGCCCAACGGGAGGAGCACTTTCATTCCAAAATAGTACTGTACCGGTAGATCCGAACATTAAGCCAGAATTTGTTACAACCAAAGAAGTGAATTTAGAGCTAGGATTCTTCAAAGATAGAATATCATTAGGTGCATCTGTGTATCGTGCAGAAACCGATGATTTAATCACATATCAATCAGCTTCATATGCCTCAGGGATTACAAGAAAAAAGGCGAACGTCGGCGATATGGAAACTTCAGGTTATGAGGTAGATTTAGGATTAAAACTTATTGATACAAAAACATTTTCTTGGGATTTGAATGCATCTTATGCTAACACAGAGTCTAAGGTGACTAAAGTGACGGATAAGACGGATGAGGTTTCATTACAATCAGGTAGTATGGTAGGTATCTACGCTTCGAAGGGTGCATTGTTCCCATTAATTAAGGTAAATAAAATGCTACGTGATGATGCTGGTAGAATTATTATTGATCCATCTAATGGTAACCCATTATATTCCTCAGACCTAGTAGATGTAGGGACAACGGTACCTAAACATGTTTATACCTTGTCTACAGCTATTAAATTCAAAGGATTTAAATTAAGTACTGTGATGGATTATAGAACAGGGCATAAATTCTTTGGTGGAGTTGCCACTGGAATGGCCTTTAATGGTACATTGTTAGAGTCTGGTCAATTAGATAGAGAGAATGGAGGTTTTGTGATGCCAAATTCAGTTTACTTGGATTCTGCTACAGGTCAATATGTAGAGAATACAACCATTAAAACTGGGGGAGATGATTATGGAAGTTTAATCAATTATTACTCAAATCATTATAATAAAATAGGGGAAAACTTCTTATTTGATGCTTCTGCATTCAAAGTTAGAGAGATATCATTAGGTTACACAATAGGTGATGATGTATTACGCTCTACTAAGATTAAATCTATAGGGATTTCAGTACATGCACGTAATCCTTTTATAAAATACGCAGATGATAACTTAAACTATGCAGACCCAGAAACATCCAATACAACTGGAAATGGAAAAGGAGTGGCTGCAAATAATCAATATCCTACTACTAGAGTATACGGAGCAACTGTAAACATTAAATTTTAAATTGAAAAAAATGAAAAAGATGAATAAATATGTGCTACTTATATTTGGTGTATTCCTGTTTACTTCTTGTGAGCTAGATGATAATGTAGATCCAAATAATCCAGGCACAGAACAAATTACGGCAAGACAAAGGTTGACAGCCGCGCAAACCTCTCCTTACAGTGTTCAAGCTGAGCAGATGAACGAGCTTGGAAATGTATGGATGAACTCATGGGCAGGGAATATTTATTATTTCGGTAATCCTGCGGTGGATGAAACTCAATTGATATTAGGAACAAATTTCTATAGCAGTATATGGAATAGTATGTATCTTTCTGTTGGGAAACTACAAGCTATCATAGATTCGCCAGCTGCATCAGAATTACCATATCATACGGCAATTGCCAAAATACTAAAATCATATTATATGCAATATTTAGTAGATTTATATGGTGATTTACCTTATGAAGAAGCGTTTGAAGAGGGTGAAAATGTAGCGCCAGCTTACACCAATGATGAAGAGGTTTATGCTGCATTAGTGGATGAGCTAATAGAAGCAAATGACTTGATATCAAATAGTACACCATCAGAGGCTAACAAAGTATTCTCTACAGAGGATGTGATGTTTGGTGGTAACATGGAACAATGGGAAAGATTTGCAAATACTGTTTTATTAAAATATGCAGTTAGGTTATCAAAAACAAGTAACAGTAAAGGGGTTGAAGTTAGAAATAAAATCTTACCATACTTATCAGGTAAGGAATTTATTATAGATGATGTCAAGATTCAACCTGGTTATAATGCTTCATCTTCAGAAAGTCAAAATCCATTATATAGAGGCTTTGGGTTAAGAACTTATACTGGAAGTGTAAATACCTATGGATGGAGATTATATAGGGCATCATCACATATGGTAGAGACATTAAAAGGTTCTACTGGTACAATAGCAGAAGGTATTTATGATGATAGAATCTCAACCATTTTTGGCACACCTTTTAGAGGGGGCGATTATAGAGGTTTAATTCAAGGAGCTCCTAAAGAAGATTTGAGTTTAAATGATTTAAACTTTAGTGGTTTTGGTGGATTCTTTGAAGAAAATGCGTCTGTAGGTTCTACAGTAGATGGTGTTGTGATGATGTTGGCAGAGGCAGAATTGCTACAAGCAGAGGCGTCAGAAGTATTCCCAACATATTTTGGGAATGGTGAAATGCACTTTAACAATGCAGTTCAAGCATCATTTGATTTTGCTGGGTTAGGAGATAGTGCGGCTGATTATCTATCTGCTATTAATGACAAAGATGGTGTTGGATGGGTTGGATCTGCAGATAAGATTGCAGCTATTCAATACCAAAGATGGATAGCATTGACAAATTTTAATGCAATGGAAACTTTTATTAATTATAAAAGAACTGGATATCCAGAAACACCACTAGCGTTAACTGCTACAAAACCAAACAAACCATATAGATTGATGTATCCAAGCACTGAGTATACATCTAACTCATCTAATGTGCCTAATGTGAGTGCAGATCAATGCTTTTCAATTAATGAGTTTACGCCGTTTTGGTATAATTAATAAATATAAAATAATTCTAAGTTTATATATTTAATTCGTTTCAATTCTTATAGAAATTATTTTATATCAATCACTATCCAGTAAAAGGGATAGTGAATTTTTTTTGGTTATTTGTATTTGTTTTAAATAGCGATCTTGAATTACATTAAAAATAATTTAATATCCTTCTTACAGCGCTTAAATACTAATTTTATCTTAAATTTAAGAATACATTATATAAATGTGAATAGTGAAATATTGTATGTAGCGTGTTATCTTAAAATTTTGCTTTTATCATTTAAATGTTATTAATTTGTAACTGAAACGTTATTAAAAAGTTAAATATATGAGGGCAAACAAATTATTATTTAGTGTTTTTACACTATTACTTTTATCATCCTTTGCGCTAGCTCAAGTTACTGGGGTAGTTGTGGATGATTTTGGTCCAGTGCCAGATGCGCAAGTAAGTGTAATAGACAAAGGTGAAACAGTAACAACAGGAGAAGATGGTTCTTTTTCTATTACAGCTGAGATTGGGGATCAGTTAGAAATAACTAATCCAATGACGTTAGCTACGAAGGTATTCGGTGTTTCAAATACCAATATGGGAGAGCTAAAATTATCGGATGCTACAATAGCATTAGATGATGTTATTACTTTAGGGTATACCACAACGACAGATGAAGCCTATACAGGTACGGCCGATGTTGTAAATTCTGAAGCAATAGATAAAAAAAGTGTTTCGAATATCTCACAAGCATTAGCGGGAGAGTCTGCTGGTGTAAGAGTAGTAAACAGCTCTGGGCAACCAGGTTCAACTGCTACTGTGAAAATTAGAGGTATAGGATCAGTAAATGGTAATACGGCTCCATTATATGTAGTAGACGGTGTTCCGTTTGAAGGTTCTTTGAGTTCTATTAATCCATCAGATATAGAGAATACAATTATCCTTAAAGATGCTACTGCTACAGCGATTTATGGATCTAGAGGGGCTAATGGTGTGATTGTAATTAACACTAAAAAGGGTAAAAAAGGAAGTAGTAATATTTCTTTTGAATCAAAGACAGGATTTAATTTTAATTTATTACCAAGGTATAGTACTATATCTTCTCCAGAAGAATATATGGAGATTGGATGGGATGGTTTAAAGAATTTTGCAGCTTTAGACGGTAAGGCAGATCCAAGACAATACGCTACAGATAATTTATTTGGTAGTGGACAAGGTGTAGCAAATCATTATAATTTATGGGATAAACCAGGTAATGAATTAATAGATCCAGCTACAGGTAAATTTAGAGATGGCGTTAATAGAAAATACACGCCAGAGGATTGGGAGGATTATGCATTTAGTCCATCCATGAGACAAGAGCATAACATAAGAATTAGTGGGGGGTCTGAAAACACTTCATTTTTCGCCTCTTTTGGATACTTGAATGATAAAGGATACTCAATTAAATCTGATTATGATAGATTATCTACCAGATTAAATTTAGATCATAAAGTTAATGATTGGATTAAAGCAAGTGTTAATTTAGGGTATGCTTTTTCTGATAGGAACGTAAATGGACAATCAGAAGATTCAGGAAGTATATTCTGGTTTGTAGACAATATGCCATCTATCTATCCACTTTTCCTTAGAGATGCTAGTGGCAATATGATTGCTGACCCTTACTTTAAAGGAAATTATGTATATGATTATGGGGATAACTCAATTGGTAATAAAAGAAGATTTGGTGCATTAACAAATGCTATTTCTGATGCTTCTTATAACCTAATGAACGGTAAGCGTCATGATGTGAATGTTAGTGCTAATATGGATTTTGATTTGTTCAAAAACATTACACTTACATTGAGAGCTGGTTCTCAATTTCAATCAGATCTTTACAATTCTTTAGGGAATCCTTTTTATGGAGGAGCAGTAAGTAATGGAGGAAGTGTTTACAAAGTTCGTAGAGATCAAATTAACTTCAATATGTTAGAAATGCTAAAGTATAGCAATACATTTGGAGAAAATCATAATTTCAATGTGTTAGTAGCACACGAAAATTATTCTTCTACTCTTAATTACGGGAATAACTTTAATACAGGGTTAATCATTAATGACCTACCAGAGTTATCTAATACAACCACAAGAGTTTCTTCTGAGTCATTCAAGGAAGAGTATACATTAGAAAGTTATTTTGGACAAATAGAGTATAACTTCGCTAAAAAGTACTATGTAACAGGTACTGCTAGACGAGATGGATCTTCTAGATTCTTAAATGATAAATGGGGTACATTCTGGTCTGTAGGTGCAGGTTGGGTATTAACAAGAGAAGATTTTTTAGCAGATAATAAAGCTTTTGATTATTTGAAACTTAAATCTAGTTATGGTGTGACTGGAGAGCAAGCTTGGGGAGATCCAGATTCTCCTGGATTAGCAAATTATACTGGTTATAACTTATATAATATTGGTAAAAACGGAATCTATGATTTTAGATTTGATTTCCCAGGTAGCCCAAATCTTACATGGGAAGAATCTACAATGTTCCAAGTTGGTGCAGAATTAGGTATTTTGAATAGGGTTGATGTTAATTTAGATTACTATAGAAAAAACACGAATAATTTATTATTTGAAAGACGAGTAGCTCCATCTGTAGGTTATGCAATTCAAAAAGCAAACGATGGTGAACTATTAAACTCAGGTTTAGAATTTGATGTTCAAATTGATGTAATTAAGAAAGACGATTATTTCTTTAATGTAGGATTTAATGGTGAGATCATCCACAACGAACTATTAAGTATGCCAATTGAGCCAGGAACGGGTAAAGAAAAAGTGATTGATGTAGGTGGTATTTATGGTAGAAGTGTAGGTCATTCAGTCTATGATTTCTATACAAGAGAATGGGCTGGAGTAGATGCACAAACTGGTGCAGCTATGTGGAATCAATATTTTGATGATGCGAATGGTAATGGTGCATTAGACGCTGATGAAAAAAGCATATCATCAATGGCTGAGTATTTAGCAGCTAATCCTAATGCAAATGTGGCAAGTATTACTACGACAAGATATAGTGATGCGACACAAAAGTATGTAGGTAAAACTGCTATTCCTGACGTAAGAGGAGCGGTGAATTTATCTGCAGGTATTAAAAACTTTGAAATGAGTGTTCAATTATTATATAGTATCGGAGGATACTCTTACGATGGTGCTTATGCTGGATTAATGGATAATGGTAAAATAGGTGCTAATAACTGGCATACTGACATCCGAGATAGATGGCAACAACCTGGTGATGTAACTGATATTCCTAGATTATCTAATGATTTTTCAGATGATTCTAACTTTGCATCTACATCAACTAGATTCTTAACTAAATCAGATTATTTAGCATTAAATAATATTAGAATTGGATATAACTTTCCAACGAATTATATAGATCAAATTGGTTTAGAAGAGATGAGTTTGTATGTACAAGGAGATAACCTTTGGTTATTATCAGAGAGAGAAGGATTTAATCCATCAACGGATATAGCTGGAGCTTCTGATACATATAGATATTCACCATTGTCTACTTTTACATTCGGTGTTAGAGTTAAACTTTAAAAAAGATTATAAATATGAAATTAAATATATTAAAAGCAACATTACTTGCCGCATTAGTAGGTGTGTCTTCATGTTCAGACGATTATCTTGATAAGAAGCCAACAGAGTTACTTTCGGCAGATGAAATTAATGATGCGGCTGAGACTAGACCAGCTGTATTGATAGGATTTTTAAATGGTCTTTATAGTACCATGTATACATCTGGTAGTGGAGGAACATCCAATCATGATGATTTTGGTCAAAAAGGATGGGATATTTATAGTGATATGTTAAGTCAAGATATGGCTTTAGCAGGTGTTAACTACGGATGGTATAGTGGATTGGCAAACTTTTCTGCAACAGATAATTATACAAATTTAGTTAACTACAAACCATGGAGATATTACTATAGAATTATCTATAGTGCAAATGATTTGATCAAAGGTTTTGATATTGAGAACAAAGGTCTACCTACACAACCAGAAGCAAAAGCAAACTTAGGACAGGCCTTAGCCATTAGAGCGAATTCTTACTATAACTTACTATTATTGTATGTTGAGAATATTCAAGATATGTCTGGTCAAGCTATTCCATTATACATTGAACCAGGAATTGAGGCTAAAGGTTTAAGTACTACAGGTGAGATTTTCGAACTTATTATAGATGACTTAACTAAATCTTCCGAATTGTTGGAAGGGTATGAAAGAGACGCTAAATTTAGAATAAACGAAGACGTTTCTAAAGCTATGTTAGCTTATGCATATGCTGCAAAAGGTGATGATGCTATGGCTGCTCAAGTTGCTAAAGAAGTAATTGATGCTGGTAGATATCCACTATCACAAGCAACTGACTTGGTTTATGATTCCGCTACTAAATCAGGAGGTGGCTTTAATGACGTGAATACTGATAGTTGGATGTGGGGTCAAGACATAACTACAGATATCGGATTAGACTTAGTTTCATGGTGGGGACAAGTTGATGTGTTCACATATTCATATGCTATGGCTGGTGATACTAAAGTTATTGATGCAGGGTTATATGATGCTATTGCAGCAGATGATATTCGTAAGAAACAATTTAATTCAGACGGTTTACCTATCGGTAAATTCTATGATCCAGGTAGAGAAGTAGCTGGTCAGAGAACTGTAGTAACTGATTACATCTATATGAGAATGGATGAGGTTTACTTCTTGTATGCAGAGGAATCAGCTAAAGCAGGAAACGATGCTGAAGCTAGAAGGGTATTGAAAGAATTGATGAATATCCGTAGAGCAGATACTTCTTACATTGATGGATTAAGTGGAAAAGATTTATTAGATGAAATCCTTCTTCAATCTCGTATTGAGTTCTGGGGTGAAGGTAAATCTTATGCTATCATGAAGAGAAATAATGAGACTAGAGTTAGAGGAGCAAATCATTTATTTAATGTAGGTGAAGCTTTCCAAGCTACTGATTCTCGTTTGACACTTGATATTCCACAAAGTGAAGTTCAAAATAATCCTAATATTGATTAATTAAAATAATTTTAGAATTATTGAGTACAATTTAAAATCGCCTCCATCCAGAGGCGATTTTTTTATACTATATTTGCACCCTATGAGGTGCATTTTTTTATTTATATTATTGTGTAGCTATACGCTTCAAGCGCAGCTCGTACCAGATCGGAATGTTACCAGATCTATTACCGATATCAATAGGTCTGAAAATGACTCTATTTTGGGGGCTAATCAAGACAAAGGGCCTTCTGATTCCTTAAAAGTTTATAATCCTACGATTTCAGATTATAAGACTAGAACCGCGTATGGAACATGGCAATCCATTGATACGGCACTCACAATAGATGCATATTATCGTAAAAACGAATATCAAAGAGATTTGTTTACTTACCAAGAGGCTAGTAATGCAGGGTTATCTTTAAATCCCTTAACGATAGAATTGCCACTAAATAATTTTGAAATCTTACCTGTTGGTAAATCTTTTATGTACAAGCCAGTAGATAGCGTGACTTACTATAATGTAAAAACACCTACCACTACTTTTATATTTGAAAATGGGGATCAAGAAGGACAGTTTTTATCTACTACATTTTCGCATAATATACATTCTCGATGGAATTATACCATCAATTACAATTATCTAAAATCCATGGGTAGGTATTTAAATCAAGAAGTTCTCAATACCTCATTCTTATTTAACTCTCATTACACCAGTAAAAGTAATCGATATCAAGTCCAAAGCGCATTTATCTCCCATGATTTAAATAACAATGAAAATGGTGGCTTAACGACTGAGAGTCTCCAAGCTTACAAGGATAATAATTCTAATTTCACCAATCGGCGAAACATGTTTCATAACCTTCAAGGAGCCTATACCAAATTTGACGAAAGACGTATTCAATTGCAACAGAAGCTGGGTATTATTTCTTGGGGTCCATCAAGAGATTCTTTAGTAGAGACTAAACAATTTCCTATTTATTTAAAACATCAGTTAGTTTTTAAGCATCAGGATTATGATTATTTTGAAACTAAAGGAGAACCCGAATATTATTTTGATGCTTATATTTTGTCTTCCAATCTTCATAATAGAAAGAAATTAGATAACCTGATCAATCGTGTTACTTTAGGATATCAATGGTCAGAGAAATTAAATGTAGAAGGTGGTGTCATTCATCAATTTTTAAAACCTTATTATGATAATGACTGGGTATATACCCAAGGTACCATTCCAGCCTCTACCACAGAGAATAGGGTAGGATTAACGGGTAACTTATTATTTAATTGGAAAGATCATATTGCTATTCATGGTAAAGGTGAATTTACCAGAGGTGATGTTTTTGGAAATGCTTATCAATTAAATGCAAAGATTGAGGTGTCACCCATATCGGGTTATCATATAGAAGGTGGTGTAAATTTAAATGCTGGTTTTCCTCATCTAAATTATTTTTACAATCAGAGTTTTTATGATAAGTTCAATTATTATAATAAAAATTTAGATAATCAATCTAGTCAAGAACTATATGCTAGCATCTCTTCTGAACCTATTGGCTTAGAGGTTTATGGTAAGCTTCAAAATATAAATAATTATACTTATCTAGATAAGTCGTTAGAAGTACAACAAGCTACAGACCCTCTTCAGTATTTTATGGTAGGCGTGAATGAGCAATTTAAATTTGGGAAATTTGGGACTGATCTCAGGTTTCAATTTCAGAAAGTTATAGAACAGCGTGATCTATACCCTGTGCCGGATTATATAGCGAGAGCAACCATTTATTATGAAGATAACTTGTTCAATAATGCCATGCATTTGATGACAGGTATTAGTGGACATTATTTTTCTGAATTTAATTCCCGTGCATTTTTCCCTATTTTAAATGACTTTAATCTGCAGCCAGAAAGTTCTATGCAACCTATAGGAAACTACCCACAGGTAGATATATTTTTAAATATGAAGGTAAGAAGAATGCGTATATATTTAAGAGGACAGAATATTAGTTCTTTTTTGTTGCCAGGGCAGAATTTATATACACCAAATCAACCTTCTAAAGATTTTAAAATTCAATTAGGAATTCATTGGTTTCTATTTTCATAACTATGTAAGATTTATCAATTCTATCAAATTTTTCATTTAAATCTCTTAACTTTACTATTCATCAAATTTTTAAGTTATGGAGCCGATTACAGGATTCTCTAAATTATCCAAAAAACAAAAGATTAATTGGTTAGTAGATACTTATTTACAAGGGTCAGATGATGCTAAAATAGTCTTGCAGCAATATTGGAATAAGGACGCAGAATTACAACGGTTACATGATGACTTCTCAGAAAATACCATTTCTAATTATTATATGCCATTTGGGGTAGCCCCTAATTTTTTGATTAATGATCAATTATATGCCATCCCGATGGCTATAGAAGAAAGCTCGGTGGTGGCAGCAGCTTCCAAAGCGGCTAAATTCTGGTTAAATAGAGGCGGTTTCCATACCCAAATTTTAGGAAATAAAAAGTTAGGACACGTACACTTTACTTTTCATGGAGATAAAGAGAAGTTAAAGGGTTTCTTCAACCAAAGTTTAATTGATAAGTTTAAAGCAGATACTGCCTCCATTACTAGCAATATGCAAAAGCGGGGCGGTGGAATTTTATCTATTGAATTAATTGATAAAACAGATCAAATTCCAGATTATTTTCAAGTAGAGGCTAAGTTTGATACGGTAGACTCTATGGGAGCCAACTTTATCAACTCTTGTCTAG